>CAJXPE010000022.1 GCA_913057965.1 uncultured Marixanthomonas sp.
TACACGTAAGGAGTCGTCGGCAGCGTCAGATGTGTATAAGAGACAGATATAAATCTTAAGGTTTTCAAGCTACATCAAGATAAAAAAAAATACCGAAAGAAAGCTGTTCTGCGTATGTAATTATAAATTAATTTTAGACCTTTGTTAGCTAAAAATACACGCTATGCCTAAAGTATCCGTAAAAGGGCAAAACATGCCTGAATCTCCGATTAGAAAACTGGTTCCATTTGCTGAGAAAGCTTATAAAGCCAATAAAAAAGTATATCACTTAAATATTGGTCAACCCGATATTAAAACTCCGCAAGTAGCCATGGATGCTGTTTCACTGCACCATTTGGACATTCTAGCCTATACGCGTTCTGAGGGTTCTGAAGGCTATCGCAAAAAAATATCAGCTTATTATCACAAACAAGATATCCCTGTAGAGTATGACGAGATAATTGTAACCACAGGAGGTAGTGAAGCCCTTCTTTTTGCAATGGGAAGCATTACAGATGTAGATGATGAAATTATTATCCCAGAACCATTTTATGCCAATTATAATGGTTTTGCAAACGCTTCAGGTGTAAATATTGTGCCCGTTATTTCAAAAATTGAAAATAATTTTGCGCTTCCTCCTATTTCAGAATTTGAAAAACTGATCACACCAAAAACAAAAGCAATATTAATTTGTAACCCTGGAAACCCAACTGGATATTTATATTCAAAAGATGAAATTAAAAAGCTTGCTGAAATAGCCAAAAAACACGACTTGTTTTTAGTTGCAGACGAAGTGTATCGTGAATTTGTCTACGGGGATGAAAAACACTACTCCATTCTTCAAGAAGAAAGCATGGCTGAAAACGGAATTATTATCGACTCCGTTTCAAAACGATATAGCATGTGTGGAGCACGAATAGGGTGTTTGGTTACAAAAAACAAAGAGGTTTTAAGCACTGCATTAAAATTTGCTCAAGCGCGACTAAGCCCACCTACATTTGCACAAATTGCCAGTGAAGCGGCTTTACAGACTCCACAAAGTTATTTTGATGATGTTACAACAGAATATAAAGAACGTCGTGATTTACTGCTTGAAAAGTTAAAGGAAATACCAGGAGTAAAAGTTGGAGAACCTAAAGGTGCCTTTTATTGTATTGCAGAACTCCCGATAAAGGATAGCGATAAATTTGCGCAATGGTTATTAGAAGATTTTGACTTAAACGGGGAGACGGTTATGGTCGCTCCAGCGGCAGGATTTTACTCTACCCCTGGTGTTGGTAAAAACCAAGTACGTATTGCATATGTTCTAAAAAAGGAAAGTCTTGTAAGAGCCGTAGATATTCTTAAAACTGCACTTGAACAATATCCTGATAATTAATACATGCGTATTGAAGAGAACAAATCACTCAAAGGATACAACACCTTTGGAATAGATTGCTCCGCCAAATATTTTGTTGCGGTTACTTCGGTTAGTGAATTACAACAAATTCTTTCTGAAGAAAAATTCAACAATCGTTTTATTATTGGGGGTGGCAGTAATATGCTGCTTACCAAAGATATTGATGCTTTGGTTATTCACCTCAACTTGAAGGGAAAGAAAGTTCTTTCTGAAACAGATAATACTGTAACTATTCAAGCTATGGCTGGTGAAAATTGGCACGAGTTTGTACAATACTGCATTAATAATGATTTTGGCGGATTAGAAAACCTCTCTTTAATACCTGGAAATGTCGGCACGGCACCAATACAAAATATTGGTGCGTATGGCGTTGAATTAAAAGACAGTTTTGTTAGTTGCGACGCAATTGAAATAACAACTGGTAAAAAAAGGACGTTCACAAAAGAAGACTGTAATTTTGGGTATCGAAATTCAATTTTTAAAAACGAAGAAAAAGGCAACTACATAATTACTTCGGTAACCTTTCAACTTACTAAAAAAGACCATAAACTGCATACAGGGTATGGTGCTATACAGGAAAAATTAACCGAAAAAGGGATAAAAAATCCAACTATTGCTGCTATTTCAGAAGCAGTAATCGAAATACGACAATCTAAACTGCCTGACCCAAAAAAACTGGGCAATAGCGGCAGCTTCTTTAAAAACCCAGTTATCGATTCCGAGAAATTTCAGCAATTCAAAATAAACAACCCTAAAGCCCCGTATTATGAACTTTCACCTAGTGAATATAAAATTCCGGCAGGTTGGTTAATTGAGCAAGCAGGCTTTAAAGGGAAACGTTTTGACGATGCTGGCGTACATAAAAATCAAGCCTTGGTTTTAGTAAACTACGGAACCGCTACGGGGGATGAAATTTGGCAACTAGCTTTAAAAATTCAACAAGCTGTAAAAGATCAATTCGATATCTATATTGAACCTGAAGTAAACATTATTTAATTTAGAGAAAGCACGTTATCTATAACGTGGACCACACCATTGGAACCGGTTATATCACTTTTTCCCAATATAGCCTCTTCTCCATTAGAATCTGTAATAACAATATCACTTCCTTGCTTAGTAACAGTTAAAGTTGCTCCGCCAAGCGTTTTCATGGTCTTATCATTTCCTTTGCTTTTTTGAAGCAATGCAGATGAGCTCACATTTCCTTCAACTATATGGTTTTTAAGCAGGGTACTCAACATTTCTTTATTTTTCACATTTAAGATCTCTTTTCTTTTTTCAATTGCTAAACTGTCAAATGCTTTTGTAGATGGAGCAAATATGGTATAAGGCCCCTTCTTTTTAGATAACATATCAGTAAGTCCAGTACTTACTAGCGCACTTGCAAACATTTTTGTCTCGTCAGTTATCATGAGCTTAGACATCACGCTATTTAATTGTTCTTTTTCTTCAACGGTAAGTTCTTTTTTAACTTTCTTCACTTTTTCCGGGGCTGTTTTAACCACAGCATCTTCAACTTTTACGTCTTCTTTTGTATCATTTTTACAAGACATTACTGCTAAAGCTATTACGAAAAGAACTGCAAGGCGTTTAAATACTTTCATATACCGGTTTTAAGTTAGTTTAACGCTAAAATTAACTAAAATCACACCACATCACCAAGAAAGATTGTATTTTTGCACCATAAAAGTTAGTTATGGGAATTTTACTTATTACAGTTTTACTATTATTATTGGCTTTTGCAGGAATTGCGATTAAAATTTGGGGTAAAAAAGATGGCGAATTTGCAGGTACTTGTGCAAGCCAAAACCCTTTTTTAAACAAAAGTGGTGAGCCATGTGGGTTTTGCGGAAAAACCCCAGATCAATTTGAAGATTGTGCAGATCCTGCCCACGAAAAATCTTCAAAATAATTTTGCTACAAGCGTTTCAGAAATCATCAAATGGGTATTAGCTTATGGTGCTACTTTACGCGCTCGCTTCAGTTATAGTCATTAACTGCGGATATTATATTCTCTTTTCAAAATTTTCTTTCCTTACTTCTTCAGAAATAAAACCTGAAAAGAATTATCCGGTCTCACTGATTGTTTGTGCTAAAAATGAAGCCGAAAATCTAAAAAACCACATTCCGTTATGGCTAGAACAAGATCATGAAGATTTTGAACTGATTTTAATCGATGATGCCTCGATAGACGAGACTTTAGAAGTGATGGAATCGTTTCAGGTTGACAATCCGAAAATTCAGATTGTAAAAGTAAAAAACAATGAAGCTTTTTGGGGTAATAAAAAATATGCCCTTACACTAGGTCTTAAACGTGCTAAAAACCAACGTTTACTCTTTACCGATGCCGATTGTAAACCAGCATCAAAAGATTGGCTCGCAACGATGACCGCTCAATTTTCAGAAGAAAAACAACTTATATTGGGCTACGGTGCCTATGAAAAAACCAGCGGACTCCTCAATCGCTTGATTCGTTTTGAAACCCTTATAACTGCTTTACAATATTTTTCATATGCTAAGGCTAATATTCCATATATGGGTGTAGGGCGAAACCTTGCTTATACCGCTAAATTATATTACGACAATAAAGGGTTTATGTCTCATATTAAGCTGCCTTCTGGAGATGATGATCTTTTTGTAAACGAAGCAGCAACCCCAACAAATACTACTATTTGTGTTTCTGAAAAAGCCTTCACTTACTCTATCCCTAAGAAAACTTGGAAAGCGTGGTGGCTTCAGAAAAAAAGACACATATCCACATCAAAACATTACAAGCCAATCCATAAGTTCTTGTTGAGTTTGTTTTATACTTCAACCGTATTATTTTGGATTTTAAGTGTTGCAGCATTTGTGTTTATAGATTGGAAAATTGCAGCTGCTCTCGTTTTATTTCGCTTAATATTTCAATACATAATAGTAGGAAAAGCAGCTGGAAAACTCGACGCAAAAGACCTCATTGCTTTTATTCCACTTTTTGAACTGTTTTTAGTATGCTACCAAATGAGTATCTTTATTTCAAATAGCAGGACAAAACAAAGTAGGTGGAAGTAACCAAAGCAGAAATTACCAATCAAATACAAAAGGCTAAAAAAGGCAAACAAAGTGCTTTTAAGTTTTTATTGGATACCTTCTGGAACACTGTTTTTGGCTTTCAAATTAAACAGGTAAAAGATGAATATGAAGCGGAAGATATCTCGATAGAAACATTCGCCAAAGCTTTTGATAAAATTGAAACGTTTGATGAGCATTATGAGTTTGGCACATGGTTAGTGACTATTTCAAAAAATATTCAAATAGACAAAAGCCGAAAAAAAAATGCTTCACTATATAAAAACACTACAAACACCTCTGAAGAGCATATCCAAAAAATAGCCGATCACTCGCCCACTCCTGAAGACAAGTTAATTACCGAGCAGAATTTAGCCGAATTATTGCTGTATATAAAACAACTAAAACCACATTATCAAGAGGTAATCAATCTTCGCTTTTTTCAAGAAATGAGTTATAATGAAATTGCTAAAAATGTAAACGAACCCCTTAACAATGTGAAAGTTCGCCTACTAAGAGCACGAAAATTATTAGCCGAAATTATTACCGAAAATTCGTAACACGCTACTTCAAATAGCATTTTAAAATTTTATAAAATCTGGCCTTATTTTAACCTTGTAATGATTAAAAACAGGCTTAATTATTTATATCTTTGTAATCTATGTCTACACAAACATTAGAAAGAAAAAAACCAGCACCAAAGCCAAAATGGTTACGCGTAAAATTGCCAACAGGTAAGAAGTACACGGAGTTACGTGGATTGGTTGACAAATATGATTTACATACTATTTGCACCTCTGGTAGCTGCCCAAACATGGGAGAATGCTGGACCGAAGGAACGGCCACGTTTATGATTTTAGGAAACACCTGCACCCGTTCTTGTGGTTTTTGCGGCGTAAAAACGGGAAGACCCGATACCATAGATTGGGATGAACCTGAAAAAGTAGGACGCTCTATTAAATTAATGGATATAAAACACGCCGTAATCACTTCGGTAGATCGGGATGATTTAAAAGATATGGGTTCCATAATTTGGGCTGAAACCGTAAAAGCGATCCGCCGAATGAATCCTAACACTACTTTAGAAACCCTAATACCAGATTTTCAGGGCGAAACCCGTAATATTGATCGTATTATAGCTGTAAAGCCCGAAGTAGTTTCGCATAATATGGAAACCGTGAAGCGCTTAACCCGTGAGGTGCGCATTCAAGCAAAGTACGAACGTAGCTTAGAGGTTTTAAATTACTTAAAAAAGCAAGGTATTGAACGTACTAAAAGTGGTATTATGTTGGGGCTTGGCGAGCAAGAAGACGAAGTGATTGAAACGCTTCGAGACTTACGCTCCGTAGGCTTAAACATCGTAACAATTGGTCAATACTTGCAGCCCTCAAAAAAACATTTACCAGTTAAAGAATTTATCACTCCAGAGCAGTTTAAAAAATATGAAGAAATAGGCTTAGAAATGGGCTTTCGTCATGTAGAAAGCGGCGCTTTGGTTCGTTCTTCTTATAAAGCTCAAAAACACTTAACTTAATCTGTTATAAGATGGCAGCATCGATCAAAGTTGGAATAAATGGTTTTGGACGCATTGGTAGAAACCTTTTTAGGCTTTTGCTCGATCACCCAAAAATTGATGTCGTGGCCATAAACGATTTAGCCGATGCTAGAACCCTATCACACTTACTAAAATATGATAGCATACACGGTGTATTACACAAAGATGTTACATATACTGAAAACAGTATTCAAGTAGACGATAAATCTTTTCGGTTTTCTTCGGAAAAAAACATTGAAGACATTACTTGGGGCGGTATTGACATTGTTGTGGAAAGCACTGGAAAGTTTAAGCTTCGTAAAGAATTAGAGAAACATATAAAAGCCGATGTGAAAAAGGTAATTCTATCGGTTCCTCCACTTGAAGATGACATAAAAACAGTGGTTTTAGGCATTAACGATGAGATATTGGAACAGGATGATGTAATAATATCTAATGCATCTTGTACTACCAATAATGCCGCGCCAATGCTAAAAATAGTGCACGATCTCTGTAAAATTGAACAGGCGTATATAACAACGGTACACTCCTACACAACCGACCAAAGTTTACATGATCAACCGCACAGGGATTTACGTAGAGCACGTGGAGCAGCGCAATCTATTGTTCCTACCACAACAGGAGCCGCAAAAGCCTTAACTAAAATTTTTCCCGATTTAGCCTCTGTAATTGGGGGTTGTGGTATTCGTGTTCCAGTACCCAATGGGTCTTTAACCGATATTACTATAAACGTTAAAAATAAAACTTCAATAGAAGCGATTAATAAAGCTTTTAAAAAAGCTTCGGAAACGAGTTTAAAAAATATTTTACAATATACAGAAGACCCTATTGTGTCTATCGATATTATTGGCAATACCCACTCCTGTATTTTTGATGCCGGAATGACATCGGTAATAGGTGAAAAAATGGTAAAAATAATTGGCTGGTATGATAATGAAAGGGGTTATTCTTCAAGAATAGTAGATTTAATCTTACAAGTTTCGAGGAAATAACTATATTTATCGCTAAAGTACACTCTATAAATGCAAAAAGCATTATCTACACATAAGCAGCTAGCGTTGCTATTTATGCTCTTTTTAACGATAGCCTGTATTGGTCAGGAACGTAAAAAAGATACTATTGCATTAATTAAGGAAAATCGGGAGCGGGCAACAAATGCCATGTTTAAGCAAGATTTTGAAACTGCTATTTTAAGCCTAAACGAAGCAAACAAACTAGCACTGAACTCTAATGACGCCCTGTTAAAGTCAGATATTCGATATAATATTGCTGAATTGCATTATAACCTTCAAAATTTTCAAAAAGCTTCAGAAGAAATAAATAAATCCATTACCCTCATTGAAGCGTTGGAAAAGGATGCCAATAAAGAAGCTGAAATTGCAAAAGCATATACCCTAAAGGGACTCATTTTAATAAAAACCGGAGATTATAAAACCTCTGAAACCTTTTTAAAAGATGCCTATAAAATATTTATTCAGTTAAACGATGAGGCCGGACAAAGCCACGTAATACTTGGGTTAGGTCTTTTAGAGCTTCAGAAAAAAAATTATAAATCGGCAATAAATTATTTTGATGCCACCATTCCATTATTAAAAACTAATGAATTTATTTATGAAGAAGCTGAAGCGTATTTAAGAAAAGCTGAAGCCTTTTTAAACCTTAAGGACGGTAACCAATCGACTAACTTATCTAAGGCTAAGACATCCTTAAACGAAGCACTTGCATTAATAGATGCTAACTTGTTTTCAAAACTAAAAGCAGACAGTTATAAGGTTGTTTCATATATAGCTCTTAGAGAGAATGATTATGCAAAGTCTCAAGAAAACCTTGAACTGTATGAAACCAAAAGTGAAGAACTTTACAAGGTTTATATGGATGCCGTTTCAAAAGGCGTAGATGTAGAGTCTAGTATTGGCGATCTTAATGAAATTATCGCCACACAAAAAGATGATCTTGATAAAAAGAAAAAATCTATCAAGTTCACACAAATGACAACTGGATTAAGTATAGCCTTGATTGTCATACTTTCTTTATTAACACTGTCACTGTATAAAAACAATAATCTTCGCGCCAAAGCAAACGGCCTTTTAAAAGATAAAAACACCGAGTTACAATTGGCTAAAGAAAAAGCAGAAAAAGCTTCATTGGCTAAAGCTCAGTTTTTATCTACTATTACGCATGAATTGAGAACACCCCTGTATGCTGTAACGGGATTAACACATTTATTGCTCGAAGAAAACCCAAAGGAACACCAAAAAGAACATTTAAATTCATTAAAATTTTCTGGGGAATACCTTTTATCGTTAATTAATAACATACTAGACCTTAACAAACTAGAAGCAAACAAGGTAGAGCTAGAAAGAACTACTTTTAGCCTTAAAAAACGAATTAACGACGTGCTGATTGCTTTAAAAAAATCAGCAGATGATAAGAAAAACAAACTTCACTTAGAGTTCGACAAAGATATACCCAATAAGTTGGTTGGAGATCCTTTAAAATTGTCTCAAGTTTTAATAAACTTAATCGGTAATTCATTAAAGTTTACTCAAAATGGGCAAGTAACGGTTCGAGTTCAAAATATAGAACAGAAGACAAACAAAGTTCTCTTGCATTTTGAGATTGAAGACAACGGAGTAGGAATTTCAAGAAAAAAACAAAAAAGTATTTTTGAAACTTTTTCACAAGGATCCCTTCAAATTAACCGAAAGTTTGGTGGTACGGGTCTTGGTCTTTCCATTGTTAAAAACCTGCTTGAATTAATGAATAGTAAAATTAACTTGGAAAGCCAATTAGGTAAAGGGTCTAAATTCTGGTTTAACCTTACCTTATCTGTATCTGATGAGTTTCAAGATGATAATAACCCAGAAAACACTGTATACGACATTAATTATGCTGAACTTGAAAACAAATCCGTTTTAGTAGTTGAGGATAACAAGATTAATCAAATGATTACCAAAAAAATATTGGAAAAAAATCATATGAAATGTATGGTTGCCGATAATGGTATGGACGCGATTAAAATTGTTAAGGAAAACGAGTTTGACGTAATTTTAATGGATATTCACATGCCAGGAATTAGCGGAATTGAAGCCACTCAAAAAATACGTGAGTTTGATAAACAAATTCCTATAATAGCGTTAACCGCCGTAACAGTCGATGAAAATTTAGATGATTTTTATCGCGCCGGATTTAATGATATTATTCCGAAACCTTTTAAAACAGAAGAATTTTTCGAAAAAATATACCGGATAATCAAAAGTAAAAAGCTGCCTGTAGACAATTAGTCTCTTAGTTTTTATACTTCGAAATAACACGCTGCAGTATTGCTTCTTTAAAAAAAGATTCTTGATCATTCTTTATTTGCGTAGTGATTGGCAAATAATACAAAGCAAACTTATCGAGCTTATTTTGTAGTCGCATAAAATCTTTTTCCGTGGTTAAAATAAGTTCTTTTTTATGGAGCTTTTTTATTTCTTCAGTAGTAAAATGATGATGATCTGCATAGTTATCATGCTCAAATGTAAAGCCTTTATCGTTTAAAAATGCTACTAAAGGTTCAGGGTTTGCGATACCCGTGACGAGTGTAAATTCTTTATTTGAAAGATACTCTAAAGGAAGTGATTCTGTTTTTCCTACTATTGAAGTATCATAGCTTATTGAAGAAAAATAAATTTTCTGATGATTTTGCAACGGCATTAAAAATTCAATTCGCTGTAATTCAGAATAAGGAATTGTTTTTGGGCATTTGGTTACTACAATAATATCCGCCCGGTTACTACCTCTTCTTGGCTCCCGTAAATTCCCGGTAGGCAACATATAATCATTTATATACAAATCGTTATAAGGCGTTAAGAGTATATTGGTATCGGCTTTTACTTTTCGGTGTTGAAACGCATCATCCAATAAAATTACTTCCGCCTTTTTTTGAAGGGTATCAATCCCCGTTCGTCTATCGGCACAAACAGCAACCGTTACATTTGGAAATTTCTTTTTAAACTGAAGCGGTTCGTCTCCGGTTTCTTCTGCAGTATGAGAAGGTAAAACCTCTAGATATCCAGATGTTTTTCGTTTATATCCACGACTTAACACGGCGACTTTATAATCTTCTTGCAACGTTTCAATTAAAAACTCTATCATAGGCGATTTACCAGTTCCGCCTACTGAAAGATTTCCTACACAAATTATAGGCAAATCATATTCTTTACTCTTTAAAATATTTTTGTTGTACAGATAGTTTCTGAAACTGGTTACCCACCCATACAACACAGCAAAAGGAAATAATAACTTGCGTATAATTTTCATACAACGAAAGTACTAATTCCCATTAATATGATGAACTTGGATTTAAAATTTAAGAATGAAATGATAAAAACATGCTTCAATATGGTAAAACACTTGAAACTACTATCTTTACAGTAAAATGCTCAAAAGCCTATGAAAGTACAAGACGTAATCCAAATTTTAGACGATTTTGCACCCCTCTCCTACGCCGAAGATTTTGATAACACAGGTTTATTGGTAGGCGACACTAATGCTTCGGTATCGGGTATTTTAGTGACTTTAGACACACTTGAAGAAGTCGTCGATGAAGCCATTGAAAATAATTGTAACCTTATCGTGAGTTTTCACCCCATCATTTTTTCAGGCTTAAAAAAGATAACCGGGAAAACCTATGTAGAACGGGTGGTACAAAAAGCTATTAAAAACGACATTAACATTTTTGCCATTCATACAGCGTTAGATAATTCGTGGAACGGTGTGAATGCTATGATTTGTGAAAAATTAAATCTTGTAAACCGAAACGTTTTAATTGAAAAAGAAGGGACCATAAAAAAGTTACTCACCTTTGTTCCAAAAAAAGATGCTTCAGCCGTACGAGAAGCTTTATTCAATGCCGGTGGTGGCGAAATAGGCAACTACAACAATTGTAGTTTTAATATTACAGGAGAAGGCAGTTTTAAAGGTAATGAAGACAGTAACCCTACTATTGGAAAGAAAGGGGAAACACACTTTGAAGAAGAAATACAAATTGGCATTACTTTTCAAAAGCATAAAGAGTCTAAAATACTCAAAGCGCTTTTTGATTCCCATCCATATGAAGAAGTAGCGTATGAAATCACTACGCTGGAAAACAAAAACCAGCATGTGGGTATTGGAATGATAGGCGAACTCTCCGATGAACTTTCAGAAGAAAGGTTTTTAAAGTTTATTAAAGAAACTATGAAAACGGGTTGTGTGCGGCATTCAAGTCTTCAGAATAAAAAAATAAAAAAAGTAGCTGTTTTGGGAGGTAGCGGAAGTTTTGCCATTAAAGCTGCAAAAGCAGCAGGAGTCGATGCTTATGTAACAGCAGATTTAAAATATCACGATTTTTTCACGGCCGGAAACAGCATTTTATTATGTGATATTGGTCATTATGAAAGCGAACAGTACACAAAAGACCTTTTAGTTTCTTTCCTTACAAAAAAAATTAGTAATTTTGCAATCGTTTTATCACAAATAAACACCAATCCTATTAGCTATTTTTAATTTATGGCAAAGAAAACAGAAACAACTGTAGAAGAAAAGTTAAGAGCACTGTACGATTTACAACTGATCGATTCTAGAATCGACGAAATCCGCAACGTGCGTGGGGAACTGCCTTTAGAGGTAGAAGACCTGGAAGATGAAGTAGCCGGAATGAATACCCGTCTTGACAAACTGAACACAGATCTTGAGGTAATTGAAACCAATATCAAAGAAAAGAAAAATGGTATTGAAGAGTCAAAAGCCCTGATTAAAAAATATTCATCACAACAAGATAACGTTCGTAACAACCGTGAATACAACTCCTTGAGCAAAGAAGTTGAATTTCAAGAGTTAGAAATGCAGCTGGCTGAAAAACACATAAAAGAGTTTAAAGCGCAGATTGAGCAAAAGAAAGAAGTGATCGAAGAAACCAAGTCCCGAATTAAGGAACGTGAAGACCACTTAAAGCACAAGCAAGGCGAGCTGGATGAGATCCTTTCAGAAACTGAGAAAGAAGAAAAAGCACTTATCAAGGAGTCTGAAAAATACGAGAAGAAAATTGAAGAACGTTTAGTAAAAGCCTATAAGCGAATTCGTACTAGTGTAAAAAACGGTCTTGCCGTTGTACAAGTAGAACGTGGCGCATCAGGTGGATCATTCTTCACCATTCCTCCACAGGTGCAAATGGAAATTGCTTCTAGAAAGAAGATTATTACCGATGAGCACAGTGGTCGTATTTTAGTAGATCCTGCACTTGCAGACGAAGAGAAAGAAAAAATGGAAAAGCTTTTTACAAAAGTATCATAAGCGAATCCAAATAAACTATAACAAAGCCTTCACACTATGTGAGGGCTTTTTTTATTACTTTTCGTGAAAGGATTTTTTAACAAACCCGACTTAACCAAAAAATAAAATCATTATGAATAAGATATTTTTAATTCTAAGTACTGCCTTATTATTTTCTGCTCAGGTTTCCTGTCAGTCCAACAAAAAAAACAAGGAAGCCGAAGCCATGGCACAACAAGATCAAGAAGCAGTTGCTGTTCCTGCCGAGAATGGGTTAGAGCACGCCTATTTTGCGAGTGGTTGTTTTTGGTGTGTAGAAGCTGTTTATGAAAGTGTAAAAGATGTAGACGAAGCCATATCTGGTTATAGTGGCGGTAAAACACAAAACCCAACCTACAAAAATCACGCAGATCATGCCGAGGCTGTAGAAGTTATTTACGATCCTAGTAAAGTGGATTTTGCTACACTGGTAGACGTCTATTTTGGTTCGCAGAATATAACTCAGGTTAATGGACAAGGACCAGATAGAGGTAAATCTTACCGTTCTATAATTTTTTATCAAAATGATACTCAAAAACAAATAATTGAAGATAAAATAAGCGAATTGGAAAAAGAACTAGGCGAAGGGAAAGTTGCTGCTCAAGTTATGCCATTCCAAAAATTTTGGAAAGCAGAAGCATATCACCAAGATTATGAAGAAAACAACCCAGGTAACCCTTACATTCAAAATGTGTCTATACCGAGGTTAAATAAGTTTAAAAGTAAATTTCCAGAGCTATTAAAAGAAGATGCGACGCATTAATAAAGTATCGCTTGCAATATAAATTTTAAAGGAGCCATCACGGCTCCTTTTTTATTGCCTTTACTTCAAACAGCAAAGGATAGTGTGTGCTCGGTAACTCAAAGAGCCCCTCATTATTTTTAGTCAAATCAGGAAATATATTATATGGCGAAGTAGTATGTTCTCGTAAAAATTCAATTTGCAATCCTGCTTCCGTTAAGGAAGTTATCACTTCGCCCAAACCATGATTCCAGCCGTATTCTTTACTGATCATACTTGCATTTTCATCGGCATAGGTACCTTTGTATTCTTCGTAAATTGGCTCCTTTTGTTGATATCCATATTTTAGTTTTGGAGGTGTTTCTAAATAATCGAACATCCAAACTATTGGGTGAAATTCCACTATATAAAAAACACCGCCGGGTTTTAACCGTTCGCTTATCATTTGCGCCCAAGGTCTTAAATCGGGCAACCAACCTATTACACCGTAACTGGTAAAAATAATATCGAATGTTTCTGAAATATGTTGGGAAACATCCAAAACATTACAACAAACAAATTGGGCATCTAGCTTTAAATCATCATTTAAGCTTCGTGCTAATTTAATGGCTTCTTCTGAAATATCAACTCCGGTACATTTGGCTCCCATCCTACTCCAACTCAACGTATCTTGCCCAAAATGACATTGCAAATGCAACAGCGATTTACCCGAAACCGTCCCTAATGCTTCAAGTTCATACCTTTTTAAGGAACTTTTACCGGCTTTAAACGATTTTACATCATAGAAATCACTTGCCGCATGAATGGCTACTTTTTTGTTCCACGTTTTTCGGTTAATATCAAAAGCACTTTTTAAGTTCATTAGAAGAAGTTTCAACCAAGATAGTAAATAATTTCTTTTGAATTTTTGTTTAATTTTAACTAAAATTATTTAAACAAAACTTATTTTTAAGGGATAAACCATTTTTCAGAAAAAGATTTTGAGCAGTTAGATAAGCTATACCGTATTAATTTAATCAACGGTTGCACCGGCTACAAGTCTGCTAATTTACTGGCTACCAAATCTGCAAATGGAATTGAAAATGTCACTATTTTAAGCAGTGTAATCCATTTAGGAAGTAACCCTCCCCTTCGAAATAGGATTGGCGAATAGGCAAGAGCTATTTTGAAAGTATGCGCATTGATTATAATGTGCACAGCAATTGGGGGAAATTGGATGTATAATACCGGTGTGGACAACGGCCCCATGCATAGAAAATTTAATATTGAAAGCCAGGCAAATCGATACAATCCTGACGATAATTACATTAATCTATGGCTAAAAAACAACTTAAAACGCTTCGATTGATTTTAGGCGACCAATTAAACCACAACCATTCTTGGTTTTCAAAAACCGATGATGATTGCCTTTATTTTATTGCCGAAATGAAGCAAGAAACCAATTATGCGACACATCACATTCAAAAAGTGGTTGCCTTTTTCGAAAGCATGCGGAATTTTGCCGAGTGGCTCAAGGAAAAGGGTCACACGGTACTATACTACAAGTTGAATACTTCAGAAAACAAACAGGACTTAAACAAAAACCTGAACCACGTAATAAAAGAATACGATGTAAAGAACTTCGAGTATCAACTTCCAGATGAATATCGTTTGGACGAACAGTTAAAAAGTTTCTGTAAATCGATTTCAATCAACTCTGAAGTTTTCGACACAGAGCACTTTTTTACCGAAAGAGTAGAATTAGAAAAGTTTTACGAAGGTAAAAAGGAATATACCATGGAATACTTTTATCGCTATATGCGAAAAAAGCACGATATTTTAATGCTCAACGACAAAGATCCCGAAGGCGGGAAGTGGAATTTCGACAAAAGCAACAGAAAAAAATGGAAAGGCTCCCCACCCATTCCACACGAAAAAGGATTCCGAAAAGATGTTTCAGAAGTTGTTTCCCTTTTAAAATCAAAAAAAATTAAAACCATTGGCAACATTGACGAAACCAACTTTAATTGGCCTACCAGCAGAAAAGATTGCCTTTCAGTACTAAATTACTTTTGCAAAAACTTATTGAAGTACTTTGGCGATTATCAAGATGCCTTGCATACAGAGCAGCTGTATTTGTTCCATTCGCGACTTTCTTTTGCTATGAACAGTAAGATGCTTTCACCCAAAGAAGTACTTGAAAAAGTAATTTCCCATTGGAGGGAGCACAAAGACGATATCGACATTTCTCAGGTAGAGGGTTTTGTAAGGCAAATTCTAGGTTGGCGTGAATATATGCGCGGGATGTACTGGAAACAAATGCCTGGGTACCGCCATAGCAATAAACTCGACAATCAAAACAAGCTTCCTGATTTTTACTGGACGGGAAAAACAAAAATGAATTGTCTGCATCACGCTATCAACCAAAGCTTAGACCACGCTTACGCGCATCACATTCAACGGCTTATGATTACTGGAAATTTCGCACTTTTACTACAATGTCACCCAGACGAGGTGGACGCCTGGTACTTGGGCATTTACATAGATGCGATCGAGTGGGTAGAAATCACCAATACAAGGGGAATGTCTCAATTTGCAGATGGTGGCCTGGTTGCGACAAAACCGTATGTATCCAGCGGAAACTACATCAACAAAATGAGCAATTACTGTAAAAACTGCCATTACTCGGTAACTAAGAAAACGGAAGAAGACGCGTGTCCTTTCAACAGTCTGTACTGGAATTTTCTGGATGATAAGCGAGAATATTTTAAAGATAACCAGCGAATGAATATGATGATGAGTTTGCTGAACAAAAAATCGGTCAAAGAAATTTCAGAGTTAAAAGAAAGAGCTCAAGAAATAATAAAAAACCCTAACAGGTTTTAATTAAATATGAATGTATTAGCTAAATCGTTAAAAATATATCATTTATGAAGTAATTAACCATCATCGTTAAATAGCGGTTAAAAATTTTAGAACAGACTGTTTTTTATTGTAGCTTTAATCCAACTTAACAAAAAAACAATCATTATGAGAGATTTAATTTGGCTTATCGTAGTAATATTAATTATTGGATGGCTTATTGGTTATATCGGTTTTCCCGATGCTGTAGGTAGTCTAATTCATATTTTACTAGTATTAGCAGTAATCGGTATATTATATCGTCTTGCCACTGGTAGAAGACCTTAAATAAGTTGAAAATAAAAACTAACCTTTAAAAACAGATATTATGAAAAAATTATTTTTATTATTTTTTGTAGCAGGATTATTAAGCACAGGTTTTATAAGCTGTCGTGAAAATAAATCGGCAGGAGATAAAATTGAGGATGTGGCTGATGATGTAGAAGATGCAGTAGACTAATCCTTAATTTTAATAATATATTGAAACCCCTTTCAAGATTTTGAAAGGGGTTTTTTACATGCTAACCTAAAAGTTTATTCCATTTTGGATTCTTGTCAATATAATATTTCACAAATGGACAAACGGGCACAAACTTCATACCTTTAGCCTCAATTTCTTGCAAAACCCGCTCCACCATAGATGAGCCTATCCCTTGACCTTCTAATTGACTTGGTACTTTAACGCGGTTTAAATAAATTATATCTCCCTCTGTTTTGTAATCCACAACAACCAGTTGTTTTTTTATCGTTGCTTCAAAACGTTTTTTTTCTGTATTATCTGAAATTGTAAAATCCATGTTTTTTATTAAAGATACTAAATTTATGTGATGAAAGTAAGTTTGTGTACTTTTACGAAAAGTAACTTATTTTATGAAAAATCTAATCCTTTTTATTTTCCTCTCAACCTGTTTAGTAAGTTGTAAAAACAACGAAAAATCAACTGAAACAGAAATGAATCCTAAAGCTGCTTCAGAAGAAAAAACACCTGAAGATCTAACCACAGCAGAAGCTATTGCGTATGCAAATGGCTATGAAAACTGGAATGACGTTTCCCAAATATCATTCACCTTCAATGTAGATCGCGGGGAGCAACATTTTCAACGCTCTTGGACGTGGATGCCAAAAGAAGATAAAGTAAAAATGGTTTCAGAAAAAGATACGGTAAACTATGCCCGAACCAAAATGGATAGCACCATTCAAAAAGCAGATGCTGGTTTTATTAATGACAAATACTGGCTATTGGCACCTTTCAATTTAATGTGGGATAAAGGCACGACCTTTTCTGAAAAGAAAAACGTAGTTGCGCCCATTTCAAAAGACACACTTAACCAATTAACCGTTGTGTACAGCAGCGATGGCGGGTATACTCCCGGTGATGCGTACGATTTTTACTTCGGAAATGATTACAAAATTAAAGAATGGGTGTACCGAAAAGGAAATGATTCTGTCGCAACAATGGCGACCACTTGGGAAGACTATAAAACCCACAACGGACTTGAAATTGCAACGATGCACAAAGACAGCACTGGCGGTTTTAAATTATATTTCACCGATATTTCGGTAAAAAAATAAATTACTTTTTTAATAAACGAGCGGTAAAGAGGTTTTGCTCTTTTTCGTCCTGAAGGGCCACAAAATATAATCCTTGCTTTAATGCTGAAACGTTCAGCGCAGATTTGTCTTCTTTACTGAAATCTAAAAACCGCGTAATCACATTCCGCCCCTGTACATCAAAAACTGATATTTGCAGAGGTTTTTCACTTTCATAAAGTATGGTAACTGTTTCCGAAGCTGGATTGGGATACAAAACGCCTTTTTCAGCTACCCTTTTTGTGAAATATGCTTCAGCAAACTCAAAAGCATGTTTTCCTAGTTTCTCACCTATTTCACGCCCAGGAATATCGTCAATTGGCGGGTGTATGCCTCCCCAAATACGGGACAAACTACATTGGTCCGATGCATCTCTATACGTTGCCCACTGCAGTTGCATATCCATACTCGGGCCTTGTTCAAACACTAAAAACTCATTCTTTTTTACTTCAAATGTTCCCATTCCACCCGGAAAGTAAGGATCTCCTGTTAACGTTGTTAATATTTCAGCTGCAGCTCTTGAAAAAGTAGAATGCCCAGACACATATCCTGCAAATGGTGGTGTAACAAACGATGGGCGTTGGTATGGAAACCATTCTTCTGCTAAAATCCAACCCACACCCGCTTCATCTACATTAGGGTCGGCAATCTCGCCCGGTCCCCGCCAAGCATATAGTTTAATCTTATGTAAATTTTCATTAAAAGCTCCTGCAAGAGGATCACCCTCCTCAACCAATTCGATATAGCCTTCAATAAGCGGTAAACCGTGCGGGCTATAACGTGGTAATGCTGAGTCGCTCGACTGTCCTTGATCACTCATATACCGAATGGCACTCACTGGTCTTACATAATCATAATATCCCTTAATACCCCAAGCTGAAATGGCCACATCGTGCATAGCACCACCCAGAATAAAGTAAGATTTTACATCCCACTCTAAATCTGAAAGAACCTCACCAATACCTTTAAATTTTTTAGTTAATTCCGGCTGATCGTTAACATAATTTAAAATGGTAAACCAATGCCCTGGTGGGGTTTCACTATCTGGCCCATCTGCCCAAAATTCGGCTAACACACGAGCATAATCACCGCGAGGCACCAACTGCTTTTCATATGGCTCACCCGTAACAGGGTTTAGCTCGCGTCCATTACTAGGATCACCTCCATCTTTATAATCGTAAAAAGTTTTATACTCTTCAAAAGTGGCAGGAAAATCGGTGCTATCAAAGTCACCAATACTTGCTGGTGAGATATCAATCATTACTTCATCGGTAGAGTCCAAATGTGAACTCCATACAGCAACTAAGGCAAAACTCCATTTGTAAGGGTCATCTATTCCCTTGTAATCCTGAATGTACCATGGATCACCGGGATCAAAATAGCAGTTATAGTCAAAACCTGGTGTCGAGTATGTTTTTAAGTCCTTTTCATTTAATGAGAACGGAACCACTGCTCCCCATTCTGGTCCTAAAAAGGGTGGTTGTCCTCCCGGAATGGTATTTCCGCTTTGGTCTACCCAATTTTCCACTTTTAATGGTTGCCAATGGTTTGGATGTTCTAATGTTGAATTCCCTACAAAATCGAGATTCAATGCTTCATTTAAAGGTTCGTAATGCTGATTTTCGTAATCATTGGCTTCATTAGAGCCATCCTGTAGTCCAAAAGCTATTAATTGCTCGGCGATGTAATTTCCCAAAGCAGCAGGGTTGCCATTTTTATAATTAGTTGAAGAGTAGTTTTTATCATAGCCTAATTCATCCATTAAACTATCTATTGACATAAAAATTTCTTCGCTTCCAGGTGAGTTTTGAAAACGTTGTTTCATTAATCGATACACCGCATAACTAATTGCTTTCTTTTGTGCTTCGGAAACTGTTTCTGAAGTTTCAAACCCCTCAAATTCACAATTAAAACCATCAATGGTATTTCCTAAAAAATACGGCGCAGCTTGTTTATCAAACACAGCCCAAACATCGTACATCGCAACCGAAGTATGAAATAGATTACGGGCGTGCACCACCGGCCGTGCAAAATCAATGCGAATGCCATGCAACACTTCCTCATTCCACTTTCTAGCGATGGATTGTGAAAATGTTGTTGCTGAAACAACTACTACTAAAAAAAGAAGTACAAATTTCTTCATATTGAATTCAAATGTACGAAACATCACACAATCAAGACGTTAAAATTTATGCGTTAAGGACACTACTTCAGTAATTATAAACCATATTAAATTGTTATTTTTGTTAGAAGCCGAAACGAATCGTATGAACTACCAAAACTCACTGGAATTTGCAGAAAAATTAGACACTGAAGATAGCTTATCGCATTTCAGAAAAAAATTCCACATTCCTACCGATAAAAACAATAATGAACTAATTTACCTCTGTGGAAATAGTCTTGGACTACAACCCAAAACTACTTCAAATTACATTGAAAAAGAGCTTCAAGATTGGGCAAAATTAGGGGTAGAAGGCCATACCGAAGGCGAACATCCTTGGTTGCCGTATCACGAATTCCTTTCCAAAAGCATGGCCAAAATAGTAGGTGCTAAACCTAGCGAAGTGGTGATGATGAACACGCTGACCACCAATTTGCATTTAATGATGGTTTCTTTTTACCAACCTACCGATAAAAAGTATAAAATCGTCATTGAAGCCGATGCTTTTCCCAGCGACAAATACGCGATGGAAAGTCAGTTAAAGTTTCACGGCCATGATGAAAAAGAAGGACTCATCCTATGGAAGCCTAGAGAAGGTGAGGAGTTATGTCGTTTTGAAGATCTGAAGCAAATATTGGAAGAACAAGGCGACGAAATCGCTTTATTAATGATTGGTAGCACAAACTACTATAGCGGGCAATCGTTCCCACTCAAAAAAATCACCGAATTAGGACACAAACACGATTGTAAAGTAGGTTTCGATTTAGCTCATGGAGCTGGGAACATTCAACCTAACTTACACGAATCGGGAGCAGATTTTGCCGTTTGGTGCAGTTATAAGTATTTAAACAGTGGCCCAGGAAGTTTGGGCGGTTGTTTTGTGCACGAACGCCACGCAAATAATAACGATTTAAAACGTTTTACAGGTTGGTGGGGGCACAATAAGCAAACCCGTTTTAATATGCGGAAAGATTTTGATGCCTTACCAGGTGCCGAAGGCTGGCAATTGAGCAATCCACCTATTTTATCGATGGCTGCCATTAGAGCATCGTTAGATGTTTTTGAGGAAGCTGGTTTTGACAATCTTCGGAAGAAATCGGTTAAACTCACTGGTTTTTTAGAATTTCTTTTAGATGACATGAACAATGAAAGCATATCGGTTATTACCCCTAGAACACCAGAAGAACGGGGTTGTCAATTATCCATTCAAGTAAAAAACGCCGATAAAACATTACATACCAAATTAACCGAATCTGGTGTAATAAGCGATTGGCGCGAACCCGATGTAATTCGTATTGCCCCTGCTCCACTCTACAATAGTTTTGCAGATGTGTTTGGCTTTGTCCAAAAACTGAAAAAAGTGCTAAATAATTAATTCTACTATAGCAAACCTCATCACTTCACCATGAACACAAAAGAAAACATATTAGTAATTGGCGCTGGACTTTGTGGCAGTTTACTCACCTTACGCCTAGCACAACGAGGCTATCAAGTAACCTTAGTTGAAAAAAGGCCTGACCTACGAAAAACAACCCAAGACGCCGGGCGTTCTATCAACTTAGCATTAAGTGACCGAGGTTTAAAAGGATTGCGACTTGCCGGTGTTGAAGAAGACGCCAAAAAACTGTGTATTCCTATGAACGGTCGAATGATTCACGACCGTCAAAGCAATACATTTTTAAGTAAATACAGCGGACGTAAAAATGAATACATCAACTCGGTTTCAAGACCGGGCTTAAATAAATTATTGTTAGATGCTGCGGAAGCGATGCCGAATGTGAAAATTATTTTCAATCATGGTTGCAAAACAGTCGATTTACCCAATGCTTCAGCTACGTTTAAAAACTACGAAACCAATGAAGAAGTTACGTTAAGCGGAGACATTCTATTAGGAACTGACGGTGCCGGTTCAGCCGTTCGAAAAAATATGTTCTTGCACAAAAAGTTTTTATTTAGCTTTTCACAAGATTGGTTAACCCACGGTTATAAAGAACTGGAGATTCCAGCTAAAAAAGACGGAGGATATCGTACCTACACCAATGCATTACATATTTGGCCACGCGGAGAAGATATGCTTATTGCCTTACCCAATTTAGATGGAAGTTTCACCGTTACTCTATTTCTTCCGTATAAAAACAGCGATCATTGTTTCGAAAATTTAAACACCCCAGAACGGGTTACTGAATATTTCGAGAAAGAATTTCCTGATGCATTAGAATTGATGCCTAATTTAGCTGAAGAATTTTTCAATAATCCAACAGGGCCGCTGGGCACCATAAAATGTTCTCCTTGGAGCACCTACGGAAAAACTTTATTGTTGGGCGATGCGGCTCACGCAATCGTTCCATTTTATGGACAAGGAATGAATGCCTCATTTGAAGATGTAGTGGTTTTTGATGAAATTTTAGAGAAATATGAAAGCAATCTCACCGACGGAACACTTCACTGGGAAACTATTTTTCAAGAATATGAAGCCAATCGCAAAAAAGACACCGATGCCATTGCCGATTTGGCCGTAGATAATTTTCACGAAATGAAAGAACACACTGCAAGTCCGTTATTCCAACGCAAACGAAAATTGGAAACCGCTTTTGAAGCGGAGTTTCCACAGGAGTATTACAGTAAATATTCTTTGGTTACCTTTAATGAACATATAACCTATGATGAAGCCTTACGGAAAGGACGCGCCCAAGACAAAGCGATTCTAAACTTGTTGGACGATGGAAAATTACCTGATTCGTTATCGCTTCAAGAAAAATTAAAGTTGGTAAAACGGGAAACCAAAGAGATTATGCACGATGATGCGGTGGTAAAAAACTTAAAATAAAAAACATGAGCAACAAAAGTAAATTAGTCGACGGAAAAGCAACACCTCGAGGAGCCTATCCACACGTAAAACGCGTAGGAGACTTCATTTTTATAAGTGGAACCAGCTCTAGACTACCCGACAACACTATTGCCGGCGCCAACCAAGTAGACGAAATGGGCAGCATGCAATTCGATATTAAAGAACAAACCCGTGCCGTACTCGAAAACATTAAGGATTATCTAGCTACAGAAAACGCCACTATGGATGATGTGGTCGATGTAACCTCTTTTTTGGTTAACATGAATGACTTTGCAGGCTATAATGAAGTGTATGCGCAATATTTCAAAAAAGAAACAGGCCCAGCACGAACAACGGTTGCCGTTCATCAATTACCGCATCCGCATTTAATGGTAGAAATTAAGGCAATGGCTTATAAGCCTGTAAGTGAGTAGTGAGTAAAATTAATATCAATGAAAGCAATTAAAAAAATAGTCCTTTCCATTTTCTTTTTATCTGTTTCAATAAGCTATGCACAAACAAAGCCTGTTGAAGTTTCAAAAGAACCTTTTACTATTGGAGAAACGCTTACGTTTTATTCTGAAATATTAGAGGAAGAACGAACTCTAAACCTGTCTCTTATACACATCTCCGAGCCCACGAGACCTCTCTACATCTCG
>CAJXPE010000023.1 GCA_913057965.1 uncultured Marixanthomonas sp.
GAGATGTAGAGAGGTCTCGTGGGCTCGGAGATGTGTATAAGAGACAGCCCTAAGCTAGAACGCCAATTTCAAGAAGCACATTTGGTGAGAGAACAATTACATTGGTTGTTTTCGATTAGTAAAAAGATGCTTCAACTTTCAGAAAAAGTAAAATTCGCTTAACAACGAGGTGTAAATACCTGATAAATAAATAATTATGTTTTTGGCACGCCTTTTGAAATTTCAGTAATAGAAATAAAAACTGAAAACACATGAAGACTTATAAATTATTACTTGCGTTTGGTCTAGTAGCGATCTTTTTTGCATCGTGTACAGTTGATACGGTTGTTGAAGAAGAGTATATCGACCCGGTTGAAACAGTAACGTTAGCAGAATTAATGTCTTCTTACGAGTTGTGGTATGTAGATATTAACCAAACTACTGGCAGCGGAAACATTCCTTTTCTGCAAAAGGCATTTACCCTTTCATTTCACAATGGCACACTTTCTGCAAATAATAATTTAGCTGGCATAGGCGATCAAGGCTATGGTTTTGGAATCGATGTAGGATATTTTGATACGTTCGATTTTGAGTTAGATATTTCGCACGATATTGATGGGTTTTACACGTTTGAGGTAACACAGTTAAATGATAATACTATTGAACTATATAACCGGCCTCTTAACATAAGCTATGTCTTGGTAGGATATCAAAGGAGTACTTTTGATTATGACAGACTATTTTATGAAAACATTCATTACTTTTTACAGGAATATATTACTTGGGAAAAAGTATATACCAGCGAATACGGAAACTTAAATGAATTTGACAATGAAACTTTTGTGCAGTTTTTGCCCGGTGGAGGCGATGGAAATTTTCAAAGTTCACAAGATGGATATGGAACAGATATAAATAACATTTACTGGGATTACACAGGAATTTATAATATAGATAATGCCGCTAATGATCCCTATTTAAAATATTTAACATTGGATTATGATTACTTGGGCAATGAATACTTTGAACTTTCCGTTGTAAATGACAACACGATAGAACTCTTTCATTCAGATTCGGGAACGCTGTATCGTTTTAAAGGAAGAGGCTTTATTCAGTACAAAAATAACGAAGGAAAACTACGGTTGTCAAATACTGAAATTGAAAAGCAAATGAAGAAAATTAGTACATTTTAAAATATAAACCCTTTTTTTGGTTGGTTAGTAGAAGCCGTCCCACACTGCTTAGTTTAGTCAGTTGGGGCGGTTTCTCGTTTAAAAAGGGTTATTTATAAAAATTCATTTCATCCAAATACTTCCAAACAGTGTGCGGCAACATAGGGCGAACATTACTTCCAGACTGTATTCCTTTTCGGATAAAAGTTGAAGAAAGTTCCATAATTGGAGCATCTACTTTAGTAATTTTTGGATGACCTGTAAACTGAGTTTCAATCGTCCCTTCGGAAATTCTCGGATATACATAAATGGAATATCGGTCTAGAATGACTTCGTAGTTTTTCCACTTATGGAAACTTTTTAAATTGTCTTCGCCCATTATTAAAGAAAATAACTTTTCAGGGTATTTTTCTTCTAAATGTGCCAACGTGTTGGTCGTATAATTGGGCTGCGGAAGATCAAATTCAATATTGCTAGCTTTAAGTTTTGGATATTCTTCTAACGCAATGCGTACCATCGCCAAACGGTGATGATCATCAAGTAATGTTTTTTTCTTTTTATGCGGATTGTGTGGCGTTACTACCAACCAAATTTCATCTAAGTCACTATTCTCCACTAAATGGTTGGCAATAATGAGATGGCCCACGTGAATAGGGTTAAACGTACCAAAATAGAGTCCTATTTTTTTTGCCGAAATCATTTACTCTTCTTCTTTTTCCGAGTGACCGTTTTTAATAAAATCGGATACTAATTCTTTCGCTTCGTTTAAAGCAGTATCCAAGTCGTTGTTTTTAATAATATAATCAAATTGTGGGGCAGTGGCTAATTCTATAGAAGCTTTTGCAATGCGCATATTAATACGCTCATCGCTTTCAGTTTTTCGTTTTTTAAGTCTGCGTTTTAATTCGTCCACACTGGGTGGTTTCACAAAAACAGCTAATGTTTTATCGGGGTATTTCTTCTTAATTCGAAGTCCGCCCACCACGTCTATGTCAAAAATTACATTTTTACCTTGTGCCCAAATGCGTTCTACTTCGGTTTTTAAAGTTCCGTAAAAATTATCGCGATAAACTTCTTCCCACTCTAAAAACTCATCATTTTTAATGTGTTGTTTAAAGTCTTTTAAACTAATAAAATGATAGTCTTTACCGTGCGTTTCGTGTCCTCTAGGTTCTCGGGAAGTACACGAGATGGAAAAGGCTAAATTCAGTTCTTCTTGAGCGAGCAAATATTGTACAATCGTTGTTTTACCGCTTCCGGACGGGGCCGAAAAAACAAATAATTTCCCTCCTTCCATTACAATACATTTAAAGCTTGTTCCTTTATTTTTTCCAGTTCGTCTTTCATTTGAACCACTACTTGTTGCATAGGAGCAAAGTTGGCTTTGCTACCAATGGTGTTGATTTCACGACCAATTTCTTGAGAGATAAACCCTAATTTTTTACCGTTACTATCTTTGCTTTGTAAGGTTTCAGAAAAATAAGAAAGGTGATTACTTAATCGAACTTGCTCTTCGGTAATGTCGTATTTTTCAAGGTAATAAACCAATTCTTGCTCAAAACGGTTTTCGTCAACGGTTTCTTTTAAATCGCTTACGGCTTTTGCCAACCGTTCTTTTACATTGTCCATGCGTTGTGGATCGAGCTCCATAACTTCATCTAACAAAGAGGAAATGTTGGTAATACGTTTTTGAAAATCGGCTTCCAATGCTTTTCCTTCGTCATTTCTGTATTCATTAATAGAATGCAAGGCTTCGTCAACCGCTTCGATTATTTTATTGTATTCTCTCTCATCAACTTCATCGCGCTCGGTTTGTAACGCATCGGGGAAACGAACGGCCATTTTCATCAACTCAACGGGATCACCATCTGTAATATGAGCCAATTGTTTCATGTATTGTTTAACAGCAGTTTCGTTTATTACAGTTGATGTTTCCTCACCTGTTTGCTCTACGTACAGGTTAAAATCTACTTTCCCGCGAGAAAGGGATTTCGAAATTCGTTTCCGAATATCTAATTCCTTTTCACGATAAGCAGAGGGAACCCTCGCATTTACATCAAGGTTTTTACTGTTTAACGATTTTATTTCAACCGTAATTTTTTTGGAAGGCAATTGCACTAGGCTTTTACCATAACCGGTCATCGACTGGATCATATTTTCAATTTAATGGTTGCAAAGGTAGTAAATTAGAATATAGTAGCTTGTCATTTAAAGGTTACGGACTAATTAAATGTATTATGCTTCTTTATTTAAAAAAGAAGTCGCTCTTTTTTCACTGTAATAGGTTGCATTTGTTTGATGAAACCCTACGTGACCGCCATATTCAGGGGTTTCCAAATAGATGTTATTAGAAGTTTCAGCAAATGAATACGGATAACTGTCTTCGGTTAAAAATGAATCGTTTTTAGCGTTTAAAATCAACACCGGAATGGTAATATTCGGCAAAAATTGACCGCTACTATTTTTTTTGTAATAATCGTAGGCATCTTTAAAACCGTGAGCTGGTGCTGTGTATAAATTGTCAAAGTCTAATAAAGATTTGACTTGTTTTAAGTCCGAAGCACTCATTTTTTCAGGGAACTGTTGCACCTTGATCTTTAATTTCTTTCGAAGATTGTGTAAAAAAGAAGTTCGGTATACCCAATTATCAAAATTGGAAAGCGATTCTAGTGTTCCTCTCAAATTCAAGGGCGTAGAAATAGCAACGGCTCTTTCTATTTCCTTCGGAAGGTTTCTTTGCTCACCTAAATATTTCAACATTAAATTTCCGCCCAAACTGAAACCAATTAAGGATAAGGTATCATACTTTTCTTTCTTCAGAAGAAAATCGACAACGGCTTGCAAATCGTCTGTTTTTCCGGCATTGTATGAAGAAAATAGCTTGTTTGGTTCGCCACTACAACCCCTAAAGTTAACAGCTACGGCATCCCAACCGTGTTTTGTTAGGCTTTTCGCTTGTCCCTTTATATATCGGCGTTGCGCGTTTCCTTCCAGTCCGTGCAAAATAATAGCCACTTTTGAAGTTCTATTTTCTGCAAACGAGAAATCAATATCTAGAAAATCACTATCTTCCAGATTTATGCGTTCGCGATGCTGCAGTATGTTAGGGACAGGACGCAGTTTAGCTGAATAAATCGTGGCAACATGCCCGTTTTTAAAGATACCGCTAGGGGAATAAGTAGATTCAATTAGTGGCATAAATAGCCTTGTTTTTAAGTACAAAAATACCTAATTCTTAATTTGTAGTTAATGTATCTATGCTTTTTTGTATTTAAGATACCAATCGGTATCTTTGTGGTATGAGAAATGCACAGGCGACAAAAAATACGATTATTAATGAAAGCGCAAATTTGTTTAATACACAAGGATATAAGGCGACTTCCATTAGTGATATCACCAAAGCAACGGGTTTAACCAAAGGGGCAATTTATCGCCATTTTGAGAACAAGGGTGATTTAGAAAAACACGCCTTGCAGCGATTGTCTAAGGTTATGTTTGGCGAAATAGGAACTACTATTAAAGAAGCGAAGACCTTCACGAGCAAAATAGAGGCTATTTTTTTGTTTTTTGAAAATTATATGGACACACCGTTGTACGAAGGCGGTTGCCCTGTAATGAATGCAGCGGTGGAGGCAGACGATGCCAACCCAATTTTACGCGAACAAGCCTGCGCGATGTTACAACAGTTTAAAGATGCGGTGTCTACATTAATTGAAAACGGCATTAAAAACAACCAAGTTAAACCTGATGCAGATGTAGCTTTTTACAGTACCATTTTTATTGCTACACTAGAAGGCGGAATTATGATGAGCCGTTTACAGCGGGACAAAAAGGCGATTACACATACCATTGCCCACTTACGAAATATAGTTGCTGAGATTTCAATCTAAAAAGCTATTTAATATATCACATAGAAAATTTCCTATGAAAAAGTTACTTACCAAATTAACAGGAAAATACTTAAACGCAACAGCACCATTATTCCCAAAACTGAATAGGGAACAAGCTTTTAAACTGTTGTGTAAGGTGAGATCCGTTCCTATTTCAAAAGAAGGACATGATTTTTTTGATACTGCTGAAACATCATACATAGAAGTGTCTCAAGCTTCTATTGCGGTGCACAAATGGGGTAATGGACCTAAAAAAATACTGTTTTTGCATGGTTGGATGAGTCATTCCAAACGCTGGCAACCGTATATTAATAAGTTAAATACTTTAGAATACACCATTTATTCATTAGATGCCCCAGCACACGGTCTTTCAAAAGGAAACTCCATGAACATTGAAATGTATCGTCAAGCTACCGAAGATATTATCTTGAAAATCGGACAAGTGGATCACTTAATTTGTCACTCGTTAGGAAGTTTGGTAGGTGCCTATACTTTTTTGGCAAACAAAGAAATTCCAGTTAAAGATTACGTTATTATGGGAGCGCCTTCTGGAATGAATGCTATTTATGGCTTTTTTAGAGATGCCTTACAACTTTCAGAAAGAACCATTGATAATTTAGGGATTAAAGTAGATTCGGTATTAAAAGTCCCGGCTTCACAACTTACGTTAACACGTTTCTTTGAAGAAGTCGATAAACCAGTGTTTGTCATTCATGAGGAATCTGATAAAGTAACGCCTATTTCAGAAATAAAAAAAGCTACTGAACACAGTAATAACAATATTAAAACGTGGTTTACAACCGGTCAAGATCATAATCTTACCAAACCGGAAACAGTTGAAACCATATTAAATCATATATCAGAAAAAAATACTAAACAAAAAGAACTATGTATTTAAAAGAATTTGAAATTCGTTGGTCCGATGTGGATGCCAACCGTCATTTACGCAATAGTGCTTATATAGATTTTATGAGCCATACCCGAATGAGTTTTTTCGGTGAAAAAGGTTTTGGACAAAAACATTTGGCCGAAATGAATTTAGGGCCCGTAGCACTGTACGAGCGTATGTATTATTTTAAAGAAGCATTTCCAGGGAAGCCTTTACGTGTTTCTTTACAATTAAAAGGACTTTCAGAAAAAGGCACTTTTTTTAAATTTGTACACAATTTTTATGATCATAAAGGCCGAAATTTAGGACGTTGTGAAATGTTAGGCGCTTGGATTGACCTTAAAGAACGAAAACTAGTTCCGTTACCAAAAGAATTTTACAGCTTTTTAGATGGGATTGATAAAACCGATGATTTTAGAACGATTACCAAAGAGGATACTCGCAAACACGGACAGTTTCCGAAGGATTTAGAATAGAACTTTTGCATTCTGGGCTTCGGGACATTCCGTCAAAGACAGAAAAATTAGCCACCTCACATTTTTAATTTAAAATTCATATTGTGAGGTGGTTGAGTGATCCCGATAATAATCGGGATTGTATTGAAACCTTCGTGATACACTGAATATTCCCTGTCATAAAAAGCTGTTAGGGTTGCTGTTTAAAAGCATATCCTAATATATCTGGAACATTCACAGACGTAACTTTCTTGTAAACTGCAAGATCATC
Organism: uncultured Marixanthomonas sp.; assembly: GCA_913057965.1. Taxonomy (GTDB): domain Bacteria; phylum Bacteroidota; class Bacteroidia; order Flavobacteriales; family Flavobacteriaceae; genus Marixanthomonas. The sequence continues at coordinate 6,654 of CAJXPE010000023.1, forward strand.
TTCTTCGGAATAAGAAGGTGGCTCAAGGTTTAATTCAGTTGCTTTTTGAGTGTAATAATGTTTTTTTAAAGGATGAAAAGGGGCTACGGCATTAAAAATATGCCCAAAAGCCTCTTTTTTTATAATTTCTGAAAGAATGCCAATACAATCTTTTCTGTTGATAAGATTAACCGGTGCATTTCCGTTGTTCAGATTTTTTCTTCCAGCTAAATACCGAACCGGCTGTCGTTTGCCACCTAATAATCCACCAAATCTTACAATTGTGGTTTGTAGTTTTTCAGAAGTAAAAAATAGTTTTTCTACTTCAATTAATTGTTTGGCAGCATTATTTTCAGCAACAGGGATGTCTTTTTCGGTTACAGTGCCTTGCGCATCACTATACACTGAAGTACTGCTTATAAGAATCACTTTTTTTACTGAAGTCTTTTCAATTTCATTTAAAAAATTAGACATTTTAGCGACGTGATCTGCACCGGTATTTTTTCGTAATCCCGGTGGAATCATAATAACTAAACAATCAACACTTTTTAAAAAAGCTTCTACTTCACCTGAAACGCCATCTTCCGAAATTTCAACTGGAAAGGTTTCAAGACCGTTGCGTTGCAATGTGCCAGCTTTTTCAATGCTTGTTACCGAGCCTTTTACGCGATATCCTAAATTTTGTAAGTGTAAGGCAAACGATTTCCCTAGCCACCCAAGGCCTGCAATTGCTATAGTTTTATTCATTCCGTAGATTATTTTGCTTAAAAAGTAATGCTATCCTTTTTCAAAGTTGACAACGTGTCAACGGCAAAAGTACGTTTTATAACAATGGCATCGGTAACCACAAAAGGTTTTGGCATCATATCCTTTGGACGCTTACTAATACTGAAATTAGCATTGTCCATTAAATTATATGAAAATTCTAAAGCACTAAATGAAATGGGTTTTTTAGATTCGGTTGTATAAGAAACTTCTAAGGAATCATTGTTATTCACCCAATACCGAAGTAATAAATCATTTTCTCTGTTTCCGTACACCAAACCGGTGCTGTCTTTTAGTGCCTTTTGACCATTGAACGAAAGTGAATTGAATGAAACGTCCGTAGGTGCATATAAATTTAATTGATTGATGTTTCGTTTTGGGATAATGGTGAATGTAACTTCTTTTTTGTTATTGACAAGTGTGTCTTTCTTCAGAATAACTTCAAAAGGTGCAATCGATTTTTTAGGTGCTGTTGTCGCGAAAGTATAACCGGTGTTGTACTTACTACCAGAAGCACTCAATATTTCTGAAGGAACTTCGCCTGGCTGTTCGCCCAGATAGCCTTTGGTCCAATCGTCGAGTATTTTATCGTACGTAAGCCAATACGATTTATTGGTATCAGCATCTTGATAGTAAACCAAACTATTGGGTTTTTGCCGTGTTTCAGAAAAATCACTGGTAAAATGTGCTTTCAGAAAAAAGCCAAAGGCAAACAAAAAGCAAAGGATAGACAGTAGCTTTTTCCAACTATAAAAACCGAATACTGGAAGTAATAAACCAAACAATAAAACGGTAAATACGCAGCTTATCACGACCATTTCAGAACCCAATCCAACTGGAAAAAATTGTATAAGTGGAGAAAAGAAAAACAACGCTGGTGCTGCCAAGAATGCCATTATTATCAAGCTGGGTTTTTCTTGCTTGATAAGTAACCAAAACGATAACAGCCCAAAAAATACAGGAATGATAAAATAGGCTGCTCCTTTCAGAATAACAAAAACGGCTACGTTGACCAGCAACCAAAAAACAAGGGGTGCCACAAACACGGAAGCTACTTGTTCCCTGTTTGCAAATCGCCGGTACAAATAGAAAGTGATGGAAAGGGTAAGGAATACAAAAAATGCCACATAAGCGTGTCCGTTGTATTTAAATCCGTGTTGTACTTCATTGTATTGTGGATAGATGGCAAGTAATAATTTCCATCCAAAAAAACCGATAGCACCACAAATAACCAACGAAAGTAAAAATGGCACAAAACCTTTGGCAATGCCTTTTCCTGTTATTTTCCCTTTTTTAAACCCGTAAAAAACCAAAATACCAAACAAAACAACAGCGACCAAAAGCAAAGGTAAAATCCATAAAAATGGAAAGGAAATCATTTTTAAAAAGGGAACGTTTACGTACACATACTCATCGTTCGATTTTAAGTTGTTTAAGTCTGCATCGGCAAAATAGTGAAGTAATGGCAAGAGGTAACTACCTTGATGCTGTAAGGTTTCTACGTCTAGATTTTCAATGGTATCGTTAGCCGTGTGATAATCAAAATGATCGTCTATAAATGCAAAAAAGTAACTTGGAATGTCGCCATTTTCTCTAAAAATGGTGGAATCGGTATCGTTGGGTAGCATTTTATAGACGCTATACATTAAAGAAGATGCAACAGGATAATCAGGATTGGCTTCAACAAAGGCCTTAACTAGTTTCTCATTCCCTCCGTTGGTTTCTAAAATCATATTGCTGGGACCACCACTGCCACGAGCTTCAAAGTTGAGTACGAGGCCAACATCTTTTGCCCACGGATGTTCGTTTACAAAAAGTTTGGCACCGTCTAAGCCGATTTCTTCTGCATCGGTAAAGAGGATAATAATGTCATTCTTCGGATTTTTACCACTGGCTTTGTAGGCGCGAAGACTTTCTAAAATAGTTACAAGTCCGCTACCTGCATCGCTGGCTCCCGGTGATGGAACCAACGCGCTATCGTAATGCGAAAGGAGTAAAAGTGCTTTTCCATTTCCAGTTCCTTCCATTCGTGCCACAATATTAATGGGGCGGTTCATGGTTCTACTTTGTGTAGTAAAAACAAATCCTTCTTGTGTTTGAGTTTGCAACGCAAGCTTCTCTAATTCACTGACTAAATAGTTTCTAACCGTTGCGTGTTCTTTAGAGCCGTGATAATGGGGTTTTTTGGTAATGTGTTGTAAGTGGTCGAGGGCACGTTCGGTTGAAAATTTGGTTTTTGCAATACTTTTTGGAGTACTTTTTCTTGGCATTAAACTGAAAAAGGAATAAAAAATTAATCCTAGTATAATCAATAGGGAAAGGACAGCGGGTACTCGTTTCATTGGGTAGTTTTTTAGCGTTCTAAAAGTACAACTTTTAATGAGATTGTTCTTTTTCAGAAGAAAACATAAAAGAACCTATCATTAAAATGACTATATTTAAAGGAGTTAAAAAGGTAAGAATATGGGAATTAAAAATTATATAGGAAAACGCGCAAAGCCGAAAAAAGGTTCTACGGAAAACATAAAAGTATCTGATTATATGAGTAGAAATCTCATTACGTTTAAACCCGAACAAACGGTTTTGGAAGTAATGAACACGCTTATAAAAAAGAAAATTTCCGGTGGTCCAGTGGTAAACGAAAATCATGAACTGGTAGGCATTATTAGTGAAGGAGATTGTATTAAAGAAATAAGCAATAGCCGTTATCATAACCTTCCAATGGAAGAAATAAAAGTGAAAGACCACATGATTAAAGAAGTGGAAACCATTGATGGTGAAATGAATTTATTTGATGCCGCTGAAAAATTTTTAAGAGATAAACGCAGACGCTTTCCCATCTGCGAAAACGGAAAATTGGTTGGGCAGATAAGCCAAAAAGATGTATTAAAAGCGGCGTTGGAACTAAAAGGAAATAGCTGGTAGTTACATAGTAAGCTCTGTCTTTACCAATAAATACCAATCCTCCTCAAGAGGGAGGTAACCTTGGTCGTACACATAAAAATAAACCGTTCCTGCCTTGGTGACGTACTGCCCGGTAAAAAACTGAAAATTAAAGCCGTGTTTATGTAAAGTTTGTTTTTTAACCTTGGTTTTGTCTTTTGTATTTAGTTTTTCGAGAATTCGGTAGTTTTTACGCAGGCGGTTATTAATATTCCGCACTAAATTTTTGTTGTCTTTATTTAAGGCATTATTGTGGGCATTGCGGCAAGCATCGCTGCAAAACTTTTTGTCTGCTCGACCAATTATTTTATCGCCACATTCGGGACAGGCTCGTTCCATACTTACTTATAGTCTATGTGTCCCCAGTTTTTACCAGATTTTATACGGTATAATTGCATTTCTGATATTCCAAATTGCTTCGCAATTAAACGCAATCGCGTTCTACGGTTGGGGTCAAATATTTTCTTTTTTAATAATCTAACTTTCTCGGGCGTAAGCTTCGCATATTTTGGTTTTAGCAAGGCTTCTTTTTTTGCTTGTATTACTGCCGGATTATTTTTATTGTGTTCCGTTAGCTCTTTCCGGTTAGCAAATTGCAAGTTGTTTATGTGATTATTTGCTTTGTTAAAATCTTTATGGATAACCAAGTTTTTACCTTCTATTTCTTCTAAAAATAATTGGGCAACGGCTCGATGTATATAAATTAAACTAGTTTTTCCATTTTTTTTAAGCGTTGAAAAAACCTCATAACCATTTAACATATAGGTTTTTAAAAATTCACCTTTGGGATCATTTTTATAATGCTTTATTCTTCCGTAGTTTGAAATATCAAATAAGTCATTTCTACGCCATGAGGGATCGGAAAATTGTTTCCAGACCTCTCCTTTTAAATTTGGTATCATTTTAGGGGGAGTTTATATCAAATATAGTAAAAATTACTTTTTAGGATATAAATTTATTGATTTTCAGGGGTATTCTCTTTTTTGGTAGGTAAATTGAAGCGGTAAATGGCTTCGATTTTAGCAAAAAAACTACCACTCATTTCTGGGTTTAATTGCGTACGATCATCCCCAAAACTAAAGGCTGAGAGGCCTAAATCAATGGTTTCGCCATCGGCATATACTTCGTAGTTGTTACTGGAATAGCCTAATTTGGTACGGAGTAATACACTTTTATCTAGAAAATTAAATTGCCAATAGGCGGCAAACTCCAGTGAACTTAAATCAACATAGGTGTCTGGCTGGCTTTTATTTTTTATGTTGAAACTTCTTCCGATGCCAAAATAATCCATTCCAATAGTGGTTTTTCCTAAGGCGTAACTTACATCGGCTGAAATGGGCAACGACATATCCATTTCAAACTTCTTATTAGGGCTTAAATAATACCAACCAATAATTGGAGTGGTAAAAAAACCAAAAGCTTCTTGTGAGCCATACACTCCAAAACGATAAATTAAATTTTCTTTTTTCTGAAGTTTCAGCAATGCAAACCCGCCTAAATAAAAGTCATCGCCAGAAATATCATTATAATCTGAAGCAATTTTAGGTAACAAAATAATGGTCGAACTCCATCTTTCCGAATACGTTGAAGCTAGTCCCAATTTTATGTTTGTACTGTATAAACTCGTGCGTTCGGTTTCCGGAAACAGTTGTAAATTGTTTACACTAAAATCTGCTCCAGTGATTAGTGCGTTATTGTCATTGAGGACGACAGGAAGCGTGAGTCCAACTTCAAAAGATCTTATGCTCGTACCGCTATTAGTACCTTCAAAGTTATTGTTAAATGTTTCGCCGTAGCCTATTCTAAAAAGATCCACATAATCTTGTGCAGAAGTGAACATGGGGACAAGAAGCAATAGAAGGAATAATTTTCTCAAAAGATGGTGTTTTTAGGTAAATATAGAGAAATATGAAAGAAACTTCTTTAAAGGAATAAAAAACACCTTATCGATATGTTATTTGAAGGTTTCCGAGAGCGGCTTTTTCAGTAAAATTTCTTACTTTCGCAACCTTATTGAAATGCAACTTGTTATGAGCAAAAAGTTTAAAGAATACAAGGGATTAGACCTTCCTGAAATGGCGAAAGAAATACTTGATTTTTGGAATGAAAACGACATTTTCGAGAAAAGTATTTCCATTCGTGAAGGGAATGAACCGTTTGTGTTTTTTGAAGGGCCACCATCTGCAAATGGAATGCCGGGTATCCACCATGTTATGGCACGTTCTATAAAGGATATTTTTTGTCGTTATAAAACTCAAAAGGGCTATAAAGTAGATAGAAAAGCCGGTTGGGATACGCACGGATTGCCTATAGAATTGGGTGTTGAAAAAGAATTAGGCATTACCAAAGAAGACATAGGTAAGAAAATTTCTGTTGAAGCTTATAACGATGCGTGTAAAAAAGCCGTGATGCGGTACACCGATGCGTGGAACAAAGTAACCGAAGGCTATGGTTATTGGGTGGATATGGATGATCCTTACATTACCTACAAACCAAAATACATGGAAACGGTTTGGTGGTTGCTAAAAGAAATATACAACAAAGGCCTTATGTATAAAGGCTACACCATACAACCGTATTCGCCAAAAGCGGGAACGGGTTTAAGTTCGCACGAGCTCAACCAACCCGGAACCTATCAAGATGTTACTGATACTACTGCGGTAGCTCAATTTAAAGCTGTTGCAGACACATTACCAGACTTTTTAGCGGAAGAAAGCAACAACATCTTCCTTTTAGCTTGGACCACCACACCGTGGACGTTACCAAGTAATACGGCACTTACCGTAGGAAAGAAAATTGATTATGTTTTGGTAAAAACGTATAACCAATACACGTTTGAACCTATTTATGTGGTGCTTGCTAAAAACTTGGTAGGGAAACAATTTGGTGGCAAATATGAAGAGAAACCCAATGAGGAAGTTCTTGATAGCTACAAACAAGGCGATAAAAACATACCGTATTTTATTGTAAAAGAATTTAAAGGGAAAGACCTGCTAGACATTCGGTACGAGCAGTTATTGGACTATGCAAAACCGTATGAAAACCCTGAAAATGCGTTCCGTGTAATTGCTGGGGATTTTGTAACTACCGAAGACGGTACGGGTATTGTGCATACCGCGCCAACTTTTGGTGCAGATGATGCCAAAGTTGCTAAAGAAGCATCGCCGGAAGTTCCGCCATTATTGGTGAAAGATGAAAATGGCAATTTAGTTCCGTTGGTGGATTTACAAGGGAAATTCCGTCCAGAAATGAAAGAACTCGCCGGAAAATACGTGAAAAACGAATATTATGATGATGGTGAAGCGCCTGAGAAATCAGTAGATGTTGAATTAGTTATCAAACTGAAAACTGAAAACAGAGCTTTTCACGTTGAAAAATATGTACACAGCTATCCTAATTGCTGGCGAACTGACAAGCCTATTTTATATTACCCATTAGATTCTTGGTTTATAAAAGTGACCGATTTTAAAGATCGTATGCACGATTTAAATAAAACCATCAACTGGAAGCCAAAAGCAACCGGAGAAGGACGTTTTGGTAATTGGTTAGCCAATGCAAACGACTGGAACTTATCTCGTTCCCGTTATTGGGGAATTCCATTACCCCTTTGGAGAACTGAAGATGGCAAGGAAGAAAAATGTATTGGCAGTATAGAAGAACTGAAAGCCGAAATGGAAAAAGCTGTTGCAGCTGGCGTGATGGATAAAGCAATTTACGAAGACTTTACCCCAGGCGATTTTTCCGAAGAAAACTACGATACAGTAGATTTACATAAAAACATTGTTGACGGAATTACACTCGTTTCAGAAAGTGGAAAACCAATGAAGCGCGAAGCTGATTTGATCGATGTGTGGTTTGATAGTGGAAGTATGCCGTATGCGCAATGGCATTATCCATTCGAAAATAAAGACAAAGTAGAACAAACGTGGCGTAAAGCCGATTTTATTGCTGAAGGCGTAGATCAAACCCGTGGATGGTTCTATACCTTGCACGCTATCGCAACGATGATTTTTGATGATGTTGCTTATAAAAATGTAGTGAGTAACGGGTTGGTACTCGATAAAAACGGACAGAAAATGTCCAAACGTTTAGGAAATGCTGTAGATCCGTTTGAAACACTAAAAACCTATGGTCCTGATGCTACGCGTTGGTACATGATAAGCAATGCGAATCCGTGGGATAACTTGAAGTTCGATTTAGATGGTATTTCGGAAGTGCGCAATAAATTCTTCGGAACCCTTTACAATACGTATAGTTTCTTCAGCTTGTATGCTAATTTGGATAATTTCACATACGCTGAAGCTGATGTTCCGTTAGAAAAACGTCCGGAGATAGACCGATGGATTCTTTCAGAATTACATACGCTTGTTGAAAAAGTAGACGCTTTTTATAGTGATTATGAACCTACAAAAGCAACGCGCGCTATTTCAGAATTTGTACAAGAAAATTTGAGTAACTGGTTTGTTCGATTAAGCAGAAGACGCTATTGGAAAGGAAGTTATAACGACGATAAAATTTCAGCGTATCAAACACTTTTCACGTGCTTAGAAACGGTTGCAAAATTGAGCGCACCGGTAGCTCCGTTCTTTATGGATCGTTTGTATAAAGACTTAAACGAAGGCGTTGAAAAAGAAGGAAAAGAATCGGTTCACGTAAGCGATTTCCCTAAAGCAGATGTCTCTTGTATCGATAAGACATTAGAACGTAAAATGCAACGAGCGCAAACAATTTCGTCACTAGTTTTATCGTTACGACAGCGTGAGAAAATAAAAGTGCGTCAACCGCTTCAGAAAATTATGATTCCGGTATTAGATGAAACCGTTAGAGCCGAAATTGAAGCTGTGGAAGATCTAATAAAGTCTGAAGTAAACGTCAAGGAAATCAAATTAATTGATGAGGCTTCCGGTCTTTTGGTTAAACAAATAAAGCCCGACTTTAAAAAATTAGGGCCGCGTTTTGGTAGGGATATGAAATTAGTATCTCAAGCAATTGCTGGTTTTGGTCAGAATGAGATAGCTCAATTAGAGAAAGAAGGTGAAATTTCAGTAGAAATTAACAAAAAAAATACTACATTGAGCCTTGATGACGTTGTTATAAGCTCTCAGGATATAGAAGGCTGGTTAGTTGCAAATGCCAATGGAATTACCGTTGCGCTAGATGTAACAATTACTACTTCATTGAAAAATGAAGGAATTGCCAGAGAGTTGGTAAACCGCATTCAAAATCTACGGAAAGACTCAGGATTTGAAGTAACCGACAGGGTAGAAGTAACCCTTAAAGAAAATGAAAAATTAAAACCTGCGGTTGAGGAAAATTTAGCGTATATTAAAGAGGAAACATTAACCGAAATATTGCAATTTGATAACGAAGTAAGCAATGGTACAGAAATTGCTTTTGATGATATTGCAACGCAAATGACAATAAAAAAACACTAGATATGGCAAACGATGTAAAAACCCGATACAGCGATAAAGAGCTGGAAGAATTTAAGGTATTGATTCAGGGAAAAATAGAAAAGGCTAAAGAACAACTAGAGCTTATAAAAAGTGCCTACAAAAACGACAGTACCAATGGTACCGATGACACGTCGCCTACTTTTAAGGCTTTCGATGAAGGCAGTAAAGTAATGAGCAAAGAAGCGAATTCACAATTGGCTATTCGTCAAGAAAAGTTTATTCGTGATCTTAAAAATGCATTGATCCGTATTGAAAATAAAAGCTATGGTGTATGCCGTGTAACAGGAAAACTAATTAATCCAGATCGATTAAAGCTAGTTCCCCATGCTACCTTAAGCATTGAAGCTAAAAACATGCAAAAATAGGTTTTCAATATTATAATATATCAAATGGGCGATTGTGTTTTAAGGAGTACTTTAAAAACTTCGAATTTGATACTAAAACATATGTACTCTAGTTATGCTAGAGAACACAACTAAATTTCGCCCCAAATTTTGGGGCTTTTTTTATGCTAAAATATATTGCAATAATACTAGCAGTCATTTTATTTAGTACCGAAGCTACCGGGCAAAAAGTACTTCAGAAGGAATTTAATGCTTCAGGTTTTGAAACTTTGGCCATTAAATCGGACGAGGTGTTCACCGTTAATATTTCAACCAAGCAGACAGACAAAATAACTATACAAACGCATGTGGAAGGCGAACATTACGAAAGTGTGTTGGTGAATACTTCAGAAAAAAATAGAAAGCTATTGGTAACCACCAGTTATTCTCCATTTTTTAAAAAAGAGAACGATAAGTTAGCTGCCCATAAAGTAATTGCTATTGATATGGATATCACTATCCCTGAAGCGATGGGAGTAGAAATAGAATCTAAAATTGCTTCGGTAACGGGAAAAGGAACCTTTAAAAATGTGTATGTAGCCCTTGAAAACGGGACGTGCTCATTTAAAAATTTTGTGGGGAATGCCACGTTGTACACCAAAAAAGGTGCTATTGCTGTGTATGCCAAACCCAATGTTTCTGGAGAAGCTATTTCAAAAAAAGGAACAATATCAAATCAGCTCCCCAGGAAGGGAAAATATAAAATTAAAGCCGAAAGCATAACAGGCTCAATCACACTGCTACAAAACAAATAATATTGCTATTTTTGCAGCTGTTAAAATAACCTATGTCACTAAAGAAGGCTTCCCTAATTATAATTTTGGTTCTATTAATCGACCAAATTTCAAAAGTATATATTAAAACTCACTTTATTTTAGGTGAAGAAATCCCTGTGTTCGATTGGTTCCGCATTCTTTTTGTGGAAAACGAGGGCATGGCTTGGGGGGCCAAAATCCCTGGAGAGTACGGAAAATTATTTCTTACATTATTCCGCTTAGTAGCCATAGTCGGGATTGGGTATTGGCTGTGGGACTCGGTTCGTAAAAATGCATCCCGAGTACTGATTGTTTCCATAGCTCTTATTTTCGCAGGTGCGTTTGGTAATATCATTGATTCTGTTTTCTACGGAATCATCTTCGATGATAGCCATAATCAACTTGCAACGTTTATGCCAGCAGACGGTGGCTATGGTACGTTGTTTCACGGAAAAGTAGTCGATATGCTTTATTTCCCACTTTGGAAAGGCTATTTACCCGAATGGCTGCCGTTTTGGGGTGGTAACTACTTTACATTCTTTGAACCGGTGTTTAATGTTGCGGATACTTCAATAAGTGTAGGAGTAATATTATTATTGCTTTTTCATAAAAAAGCTTTTCCTGCTAATGAGGAAGAGAAATAAAAAAAAATTCTTTTTATAAAGTAGTCGGCGCTAAATAGCTAAATGGCTCAAGCGGTATGTTTCTCAGTACCCAAAAGGCTACCACAATTCCAAAATAGGTGTAAATAAATGTATTATTATAAAAAAATGATACTCGGTATTTGGTTTGGTTAATGAAGTTATAAATGGTTATTCCCACAGCATATATAAGTATTGGTAAGGAAAGTACCAATAACGGATTGTACCGAAAAGCTCCGTATATATTAAAATGAACCAATTGGTGCAATGCCCGTTGTGAACCACAACCGGGACAATGTAGTCCGGTTAAGTAATGAAAAGGGCAAGGAATAAAAAACGACTGCTCTGTTGGATTAAAGGCATAAAAAAGCAAGAGACCGCCTACCAAGAAAGCAACAATGACACCTATATTTAAAAGCTTTTTAATAGCCACTATCTACTATGGCTCCAAAAACGCCAAGAGCCAATAGAATAACCATTGGAATTACAATAAGTAACAACCAACCCAAGGCACTCCACATCGCCCATTTTTTAGCTTCGTTTGATGCTTGCTGTGCTTCGGCGTAATTGCCTTGTGCATATAACTCATTTACTTTTGTCGATTTAACAATAGAGACAATCCCTAATGGCAAACAGCAAAATACAGTTGATAAAATAGCCCAAACCAAGTAATTGTCTGGTTTTGGGGGTTGATTCATTGAATATTCCATTTCTTTTTTTGATTGGTTTCCCGGTAAAGGTAATGTGTTTTTTTAAAATGAAAATACTTTTGTAGGAGTTATACAGTAATGCAAGGGGATGTCGGTCTTTTCAAAAGGGATTTCTTTTTCAGGCGAAAAAAATGAGAGCCCTACAAAAATTGCGTTAGGATTACAATTGGCTAAAAAACGATCGTAAAATCCTTTTCCGTAGCCTATTCTATTGCCTTTTTTATCATATGCCAAGAGCGGTACAAAAACAATATCCAGTTTTTCGGCGGGAATTTCAATGCCATCTACTGGTTCAGGAATGCCGTGTTTTGAAAGTTTTATCACCGTATTTTCTTGTAACAAGAAATGTTTTAATTCGCCTGTTTCAAACTCAGATTTAGAAACCACAATACTCTTGTCCTTCCCTTGCAGAATATGCATAATATATTCGGTGTTTACTTCTTTGTGTGATTCAATAGGAAGAAAAATATGATAATACGTCTGTTCCCAAATAGAAAGTTGTAATGCTTGATTGGCTATTTGCAGGCTAAATTCTTCAATTTCTGAAGAAGAAAGTTGTTGCCTTCTGGTTTTATAGTCCTTTCTAAGTTGTGCTTTATTCATTAATAATCTTCTTGCTCTGTTTCGCTAGGGGAAGTGTTTTCTGTTGAAATATGAAAGATAGCATCACCTTGATAGATAATAGGCGATTGGTTTACATTAATAATGTAGCCGTCATTAGGTGAAAGTACTTTAAAGCGCATGGTTCCGTAGGGATCGGTAATAGTTGCTAAAAATTCGCCTTTTACAACGTGTTTGTGACACGAAACCTTAACGTGCAACAAGCCACTTTTTTGCGCTCGCAACCATTTGCTTTTTTCAATGATGACACTTTTTGATTCTGATTTTGGTACTTCAAACGTTTCTTGAAGCATATCCAAATGTTTTAAAACCCGGATGATCCCATCAACACCATGTTTGGCAATGTGTTTGTCGCTTTCTAATGATTTCCCGCCTTCAAATAATAAGGTTGGGATGTTCATGTTATCACAAGTTTCCCGATATGATTTTTTCAATAAACTTGAATACACGATGAACGGTGGATTGAACACTTCGGCTAAAGCTAATAACTTTTCATCATTAGGTTTAATACGGATTTGGGCAGCGTTAAACCGGCTTGCTCCACCAGTATGAAAATCTAAACAATAATCTGCGTGTGGAATAATTTCTTTACTGAAATGATACGCAACCCTACTGGCCAAAGAACCGTGTTTAGTTCCAGGGAATTTACGGTTTAAGTCTTTCCCATCTGGAAATTCACGTTGGGCATTTAAAAATCCGAATACATTTAAAATAGGAATACAAATAATGGTGCCGCGTTTGGGGCGATTCATTTTTTTGGCAATGAGTTGCCGTACCACTTCAACACCGTTTACTTCATCACCGTGAATACCTGCAGTTATTAAAATAGTTGGTCCTGGCTCCATTGCCCGCTCTACAATAATGGGAATTTCAACTTTGGTTCCAGTATATAGTTTAGCGATACTGAAATTAAGCTTTTTACGCTCACCTGGTGCTATTTTTGTTTTTAGCAGTATTAAATCGGTGTTTTCTTCCGCCATAGTTATACGTTTCGTTCTATATATTTTATGATGGTTGTGGCAATATCTTTTCCAGTTGCAGCCTCAATCCCTTCTAATCCCGGTGATGAATTTACTTCTAGAATCAAAGGTCCTCTATCTGACTGCAACATATCAACCCCTGCGATACCTAAGCCCATAGCTTTGGCAGCTTTTAAGGCAGCTATTTCTTCTTCATCGCTCAAGGTAATAATCGAGGCGTTTCCGCCACGGTGCAAGTTAGAGCGGAACTCTCCTTCTTTTCCTTGCCGTTTCATGGCACCGACTACTTGTCCGTCCACAATAAAAGCCCGAATATCGGCTCCGCCCGCTTCTTTGATAAATTCTTGAACGATGACGCGTGCTTGTAAGTTATTAAACGCTTCGATAACCGATTCGGCTGCTTTTTTGGTTTCGGCTAAAATAACGCCAATGCCTTGTGTGCCCTCTAATAACTTTATTATCACGGGAGCGCCACCGGCTTGTTCTACAATCTCTTTTACGTTTTTTGAATAATTGGTAAAGATGGTTTTGGGTAATCCCAATCCGGCTCTAGATAGTATTTGTAGGCTTCTCAGTTTATCCCGGGAACGTACCAACGCCATCGATTCAGTAGTCGAAAAGATGCGCATCATTTCAAACTGGCGAACCACGGCCGTTCCATAAAATGTTACCGAAGCACCAATACGCGGGATTACAGCATCGGTAGGCGAAAGTGGTTTACCTTTGTAATATACCATCGGGTTTTTCTTTTCAATGACAATATCACACTTGGTGTGATTGATTATCTCTACCTCGTGCTTGCGTTTTTTGGCAGCTTCTACTAAACGTTGGGTAGAGTATAACCCTGCATTGGCCGAAAGGATCTTTATATTCATTTCTTTTTTTCTTTAAGTTTGTGTGATAGGTTGGTTTTATTAATATCGACTACAAATTTCTTGGTTAAAAAATTACGTCCCAATAATACGGGAAATTTCATTTCCTTTCGGTCGCTTAAGGTTAAGAAAATAGGATGTTTTTTTCCGAATAATACAATCTCCGTGTGAATTCTGTAGCGAGTTTGTGATTCGCCATTGCTACTTTTTACCACCTTTACATCGTACTTGTCAAAAGTAAATTCTTTATTGTGATACTGCGGGTGTTCTTCGTCTAAAAACCGACATTTTAAATAATCGTTTTCTACGGTAACATCAGTACAGTGAATGGACGAAGTAAAGGCTCCGGTATCTATTTTAACTTCTATATCTTCTAATTGTAATAATGGGAAATCTGCTTTGTCTATTCGGCCTATGTTTCTCTTCATGAATTCAATTTATAGTAACAATATACCAAAAACTCTTTCCAATTTAATAACAGCCACAGGTTTTATCATTCCTTTAACCCTAGCGCTTATTCCGTTCGATATAACCGATAATACTTTTTGAAATATTTTTACGGGTGGTTTTTTCAATTCCTTCGAGACCAGGAGTGGAGTTGACTTCCAATACAAGGGGGCCTCTTTCGGCTTGTAGAATATCCACACCGCAAACACCCATTTGTAAAGCTTTGGCAGCTTTTAGTGCAACGGCTTCTTCTTCACGGCTCAGCTGCAAGCTTTGCGAAGAACCACCTCGGTGTAGATTAGACCGAAAATCACCTTCTTTACACTGTCGTTTCATAGCCGCAATTACAACGCCGTTAACTACAATAACACGGATATCGGCTCCTTTTGACTCTTGAATATACTCTTGCAAAACAAATTTTTGCTTGGCAGCGTGTAGTGTTTCAATAATCGGCATCGCTTCTTTAGCATTTTTTGCTAAAATTACCCCTTGTCCGTGGGTGCCTTCCAATAACTTGATTATTATTGGGTTTTTGCCAAAAGTTGCTATTTGTTCTTCTAGTAAGTAGGGATTGACTAAAATAGTATGCGGTACGGCTACGCCTGCCTTTGATATTATTTGAAACGAAGTCCATTTATCACGAGAATCTAAAATGGCTTGCGCCGACACCGTGCTAAACACTTGCATCGCTTCAAGATGGCGTACTAGTGAAGAACCGTAATACGTATTGGAAGCACCTACCCGTGGAATGACGGCATCTAAATCATCTACCTTTTCATCGTGATAATATAGTACAGGTTTTCCTTCTTGAATACTCAGCCTACAAAAGGAAGGATCAAATACTTCCATGGTGTGGTTGCGTTTTTCACCTTCTTTCAACAGGCTTTGTGTGGAGTATAAATGGTATCCCCTAGATAAAATGGCTATGTTCACGACTGGTTCAGTTAAGGACGCAATATATAAATTGTCTGTCTCTTTTCAGAAAAAAGAAGCTTACAATGCATTTTCAATAATCTCTTCCACCACTTCAGGGTTTAGCAGGGTGCTCGTGTCTCCCAAACTATCGGTTTCCCCCGAAGCTATTTTCCGAAGAATACGGCGCATAATTTTTCCACTTCTCGTTTTGGGCAGGCCATCGGTAAACTGAATTTTATCTAATTTCGCAATCGGCCCAATACGATCGGTAATTAATTGATTAATTTCTTTCCGAAGGTTATCTTGGTTTCTACTTTCCCCGGCTTCTTTCAGTGTAATATAGCCGTAGAGTGCTTTTCCTTTTACCTCATGCGGAAACCCAACAATCGCACTTTCGGCCACGGCAGGATGCTCATTGATGGCATCTTCAATTGGCGCCGTGCCTAAATTATGACCCGAAACAATCACCACATCGTCTACACGTCCCGTGATACGGTAATAGCCTACGCTATCGCGCAAGGCGCCATCGCCCGTAAAATACATATTCTTAAAACTGGAAAAGTAGGTTTCTTTATACCGTTGATGGTTACCCCAAATGGTGCGCGCCATAGACGGCCAAGGGAATTTTATACACAACCTGCCATCTACTTGATTGCCTTTTAGCTCGTCTCCATTTTCGTCCATCAAGGCGGGTTGCACGCCCGGTAACGGCAAACTCGCAAACGTGGGGATGGTAGGTGTAACATACGGAATAGCCGCAATCATAATCGCGCCGTTTTCGGTTTGCCACCACGTATCGGTAATTGGGCTTTTTTTGTGGCCTACGTTTTCATTGTACCAGTGCCAAGCCTCTTCATTAATGCTGTCTCTTATACACATCTCCGAGCCCACGAG
>CAJXPE010000024.1 GCA_913057965.1 uncultured Marixanthomonas sp.
CGAGATGTAGAGAGGTCTCGTGGGCTCGGAGATGTGTATAAGAGACAGCCTTTTCATTGTGTTTATCTGTATGATTAACTTCAAACTCTTTATCCACACCAATAAACTCATAAATATCGGTAAGTGTTTTATCCTTATTTTTTATCCAATCTTCGAACACTAGAATACAGATGTTTTCTTTCGGGAAAACATCAAAATAAGGTTTTACAGCTTCGTAATAAGCACTGAGTTGCAAGTACAGGCTTCCTCCCCCCCAGATTAATTCTGGTTCTTTTTTTAGGGCATCTGCAAAGCTTTGAGCGTTTTCGTGGCCTATACTTACATTCATTACATAATGGCTAAAGGCTCTCTGCACTGGGTTCCTCAAAGAGATAATAATTTTTGCATTAGGGTTATGGGCATAAATTCTTTTAGCTGTTTCTTTATCCCAAAGATACGACGGACTAATATCTCCTTTTTGCTGCTTTTTTTTGGCGTCTTCAAAAACACTTTTATAGACTTCTTCCTTTTTAATAATTTTTGTGTGGTAGTGTTTGTCTTTTTTGGGTTTTAAGTAAGTAGCGTGATCTTTAGATTCAACGTTAGAAAAGTAGTTAAGCTCTTTAATGGCAGGCAAATAAATTTGTGGATGCTGGCTTAAATAGTTGTACAGCGAAGTCGTCCCACAACGGGCTGCGCCAACAACAAAAAAATCTACTTTAAACGAACTCATTTAACGGTCAAAAATATTTTTACTTTATCCTTTTTATATACATAGATTACCGCAATTACATTCCATAAAACCATACTGGTTGTTGTGGCTATTGCAGCGCCTATCATTCCCAATCTAGGGATCAAGATAGCATTAAACAATATGTTAATTGCAAGAGCAGAAATTAAAATAATTTGAAATATCTTTTGCTTGCCTGTCATGTTTAAATAAACGCCTACCGACCCGCAAAACGTATTTACTACTTGTCCTATTAATAGTAACAGAAAAGCCGTATTAGCCACCTTATACGCCTCACCAAACAGTCCTAAAACAAACGTTGAAAAGATTGCCAATATAATGATCATAGGAAACGTCATAAAAAATATAATTCTACTCGCTTTGCTTATGGTGTCTTTAAGCTGCTGAATTTTTTCAGCTGAAAAAAACTCTGCTATTTGAGGGGCAATAACCGCATTAACAGAGGCAAGGACAATATTGATTATCAGTGTTAACTTAACTGCAACGGCATAATAAGCAACCGTTTTATAGTTTGTAAAATGAGTAAGCATTAAAACATCAACACTTTGCATAAGTAAAAAAGCCGTCCCGCTCACCGCCATGGGTGCTGATTTTGTAAGTATATTTTTATATGAAATAGCAACAACGCTATCATTATTTTCTGATAATTTACGGAAGTAAAATAAGAGAAACACCGTAGAAATCAGCGCGATAAAAACAAAGTTATAGAGAAATACATCGACCAACAGCTCTGTATCGTTTATAAAATAAATAACTAAAACCGCTACTAAAAAAGGAAGGTATCTAATTACGTTTCGGTATAATTCAGAAAGATAAATTTTTCGAATGGCACGAAAAACATCTATGTTCAGCATCGTCAACGCATAAAAAAAAAGTGCAAATATGGTTTTTATGGCTGTTTCATTAATTGGGAATGGAATGAGGTCACTAATCGCTTTAAGCTGCAATAACTGGCTTATTAGAAGAATCAATACAGAAAAAACGAACATGATGCCTACCATTTTAAAGTAGACTTTTTTAATGTACCCAAGGTTTTCCTTTGCTGATAAGAAGCCCGAATAATAAATTATTGCCTGGTGCATGCCAAATAGCGAAACAGCACCCAAAAATAGTAGTAACGCACGACTAAAATCGTATTCCCCAACTAAGGAAGCATCAAAAAAATTAGTGATAAATAAGGTTGACAAGAAAAAAAGTGAAATACCGAATATTCTCAAAGCTAAAACACCCATACTTTTAGCCACCAATTGATTTTTAATGGTAAAAAGTAAATTGTTCGGTAGTTTCATGGATTATATTAAAGTCAGAAATTCATTTTTTGCAAACAATTTAAAATGTTTGCTTACGATTCTTCATTAGCATATTTCTTACCTGCCGTATAAAAACTTCTTACAACAAAAATCATGATGTAGATAAAAACTAAAGTTAAAGGCAATAATATTTTCTTGTTGTTGGTAAAGCTACCTATTGCGTAAAACTCTGGTGTATTGATTAAACTAACTACTTTATCGTATTTTAAAAGTTCTGTTTTCAATACTTCATTTTCATCAATTAATTCTTTTTTTCTTTCTAGTAATTGATGAAGATCACTATTGTCTTGGTTTTTTACAAAAACTTGGCTAGCGTTACCTACTGTTTCATTTTTTTCAGAAATCGCTTCAAAAACGGCATCTATGTTTTCAATACTGGTGTTATTGTGCTCAACATGAAGTTTTGTTTCATCAACAACGACCGTTTTTATTTTATTTAAAAGTGGGTTGCTATTTAAGTAATTGAGTATTTTATGTATCGTTTCTGGGTTGCTTTCTTGGGTTGTAACTATAATACGATGATAGGTATATTCTGGATAAAAGGCTTCTGAAACCAATAAATCTTCATCTTCAACTTCAATATTTGAAATAAAAGCATCTAAATTTCTATCATTGGTCTCATGCATTTCAAGAAGGTCTATAATATTGACGATAGGCTCTATGGTAATCTCGTTTATTTCAGCATCGTCATAATTAAAGCCATTTTTATTAAGAAAATTTACATCTCCCTGTTGATACTTTGTATTTAATAACTTAATAGCTTGGTAAACATAACTAGAGCTATTAAAGTTATTTTGAACTATTAACGTCGTTTCTTTTGTTTCTTTAATAGTCTTTTGCCAAAAATAACCTGCAAAATAACCGCCAACAATCAATATTAGTAAAATGATCCAATGCTTTATAATAAACTGAATCGCTTTATAAATACTCGCTAAAAAATTGTGATACCCCTTTTTAATTTTGTCAAAAACTAAAAATAAATCTACTTCTTCTTGATTATTTTGTGCCATTTTATATTTAAATTAATGCGATATACTATGCTTTAATAATACTGTTTTTAAGCTTTCTTTCCAATCTAAAACCTGAATGGGAATCGCTTTTTCCAGCTTCGAAATATTTAAAACACTATACACCGGACGCTTTGCAAATGTACGGTAATAGTCGGTTTGTGCAAGTTTTGTTTTTTCAGTTAGATTAAAATTCTCTAAAATTTCTTTTGCAAAATCGTACCAAGTGCCTGCTCCTTTATTACTGAAATGATACGTTCCGTAATTTGCTTTTTCTGAAACGATAAGATCTAAAAGAACTGTCGCCAAATCGTTGGCATTTGTTGGTGTTCCTGTTTGCTCAGTAGTAACCGTGAGTGGCTTTTCCTGCTTGGCGTATTTTAAAATAGTCTTTAAAAAATTATGTCCATATTGAGAATACAACCAAGAGGTGCGTACAATATAATGGTTTTTACAAGCTTCTCTAATGTAGGTTTCACCTTGTAATTTTGAAGCTCCATAAACATTTATAGGGTTTGTGGTGTCGGTTTCAAGATAAGGTGAACCTTTGGTACCGTCAAAGACATAATCGGTTGAGACGTGCAAAAGAACCACGTTAAATTCAGTGCAATATTTTGCTAAATTTTTAACTGCTTCAGCATTGATATTGAAGGCTTGGTCTTTTTCACTTTCCGCTTTTTCAACATTGGTATACGCAGCCGTATTTATGCAGAAATCAATAGTGTTATTTTTAAAATAATCAGCAATAGCAGCACCATCCGTTATGTCTAGATCTGCCTTAGTAACAAAATCAAAATCTAGTGTGGAATAGCGAGACGAAGCATCCTTTAAACATTTTCCTAATTGACCATTAGCACCAGTAACCAATACACGCGCCATATATGCTTTACAGTTTAAAATTTAAATCATTAATACTACTGAAACACTTCGTTAAAAGTAGGAAGTTCTGTATCCTTTTCTGAAATTATAATGTCTTCTTCCGGAAGATGCCAATCTAACGATAAGGTTGCGTCATTATACAATATTCCTCCTTCTGAAGCTTTATCATAGTAATTATCACATTTATACGCAAATATTGATTTTTTTGATAACGTAACAAAACCATGCGCAAACCCTCGGGGCACAAAAAGCTGATTTTGTGTTTCATCGTCTAAAATGACTGAAACATGCTCCCCAAACGTTTTTGAATCGTTACGAACATCTACCACAATATCCAATACTTTTCCTCTTGCTGCACGAACTAGCTTCGCCTGCGCCATTGGCCCTGTTTGAAAATGCAAACCGCGAACCACACCATAACTTGAAAAAGATTGATTGTCTTGTACAAAATCAATATCCAGGCCTGTAACTTCGGAAAATGTTTTTTTATTGTAGGTTTCGCTAAAAAGGCCTCTATTATCCTTAAAAATTCGAGGTTTTAAAATAAAGCAGCCTGCTAGGTGTGTGTGTTCTATTTCCAAAATAATAGTTCCTTATTTCATTAAATGTTTTCCGTATCCGCTTTTTAATAAAGGTGCTACGAGTTTTTTAAGTTGTGCTTTATCAATATAGCCCATTTCGTGGGCTGCTTCCTCAATCGAACCAACTTTTAAACCTTGGCGTTCTTCAATCACCTCTACAAACTGAGCTGCTTGCATTAATGAGGCAAAAGTACCCGTGTCTAGCCACGCTGTCCCTTTGTCTAAAATACTTACGCTTAATTTTCCTTGTTGTAAGTAAACATTGTTAACATCGGTAATTTCTAATTCACCACGGTCGCTAGGTTTTATATTTTCAGCAATACTTACCACACTATTATCATAAAAATAAATTCCGGGCACAGCATAATTAGATTTTGCCTTTTTAGGCTTTTCTTCAATAGAAAGTGCTTTTCCTTCTTCATCAAACGCTACTACGCCATACCGTTCGGGATCGTGAACGTGGTACGCATAAATAATCCCGCCATCGGGATTGTTGTTAGACTGCAGCAGTTCCTTTAATCCACTTCCGTAGAAAATATTATCGCCTAAAATGAGCGCTACTTTATCGTTTCCTATAAAGTCTTTTCCTATAATAAACGCTTCGGCCAATCCATTGGGTTCTTCTTGAACCGCATATTGAAAATCACAGCCGTACTTAGTTCCGTCTCCCAACAATTTTTCAAACAAGGGTAGATCTTCTGGGGTTGAGATAATCAAAATCTCACGAATGCCAGCGTACATCAACGTCGATAAAGGATAGTAAATCATAGGTTTGTCGTACACCGGCATCAGCTGTTTGCTAACCGCTAATGTAAGCGGGTGTAAACGGGTTCCAGATCCTCCTGCTAATATAATTCCTTTCATAATCTATCGCTATTGTTTAAGTACCATTGGATGGTTTTCTTTATCCCTGTTTCAAAATTTTCCTCAGCTTTCCATCCTAATTCATGTTCAATTTTTGAAGCATCTATAGCATACCTAAAATCGTGTCCGGGTCTATCGGTTACGAAGGCAATTTGTTCTCGGTATGATTCTTTTTTCGGTTTTAATTCGTCTAATAAATCACAAATAGTGTGAGCAATGTACAGGTTTTCTCGCTCGTTCCTGCCGCCTATATTGTATGTTTCTCCTAACCTTCCTTTTTCCAAAGCTAATTGAATACCGCTACAATGGTCTTTTACATACAACCAATCGCGTACGTTTTTACCGTCCCCATAAATAGGAATTGGTTCTCCGGAAATCGCTTTTCTAATAATGGTTGGGATTAATTTTTCATTATGCTGATTGGGACCGTAGTTGTTTGAGCAATTGGTAGTAACTACAGGCATTCCGTAGGTATGAAAATAACTGCGAACGATAAAATCTGAAGAGGCTTTTGAGGCACTGTATGGACTGTTGGGCGCATAGGGTGTCATTTCGGTAAACAACCCTGTTTTTCCAAGGGTACCATACACCTCATCGGTTGAGACATGTAAAAATCGGGCGTTTTTAAAGTCTTCTTTTAAGGCTCCTGGACCATTCATCCACGTTTTGTAGGCCTGCTGAAGCAATAAAAAAGTCCCTACAATATTCGTTTCAATAAATGCAGCGGGTCCTGTAATGGAATTATCTACATGAGATTCTGCTGCAAAATGAATAACTTGATCAAATTGATGCTTTTCAAAAAGGTCTTTTAACAATTGTTCATCGCAAATATCTCCTTCAACAAAAGAGTACCTAGGATGGTCTTTTACCGCTTCTAAATTAGCTAAATTTCCTGCATATGTGAGCTTGTCCAGAACAACTACGTCACTTTCGGTCGTTTCAAGTAAATAGGTTACGTGATTCGAACCAATGAACCCTGCACCCCCGGATAGTAAGACTTTGTTGTTTCTCAAAATTTATTTTTAGTTTAGTCTAATATTTGTTTTAACATTTTTTCAGTGATTACATAGGTTGGTTTTACCCCACTTGTACCCAATCCGCCAGAAGCTAATGTGCTTCCTGTTTCTAATGGATTATCTGAAGCATAATACGCATATCGCACCTGTGTTTTTGAACTAATACTCCCTCGTATTTTAGCAGCTGCCTGTATGGCTTTTTGGTAATGCGCTCCTTCCATTTCAAGGCCAATTACATTCCAAGTAGATTCGTGGAAAAACCGAAGTACATCTCGGTTTTGTAATGAAGTTCCCAGCACCGTAATCATAGTACCAGTACAAACTTGTACCTTATCTTCTTTAAAATCTGAAATACTTAATTCATTATTAAAAGGGTAATTGTCTGCCGTTCCTTCAAATACGTGAGCTGAAGGAATCATAATATCACCTTTTCCTCCTTCTAAAATCCCTGCTTTCCCCATAATAGAAACCGAAGCAACATTTAAAAAATGTGAGTTCCCAGTGCTATCTTCATACGGTTTTAATAACTCGTCCATCGTTTCATAGGCTTGTTCGCCAAAAGCGTAGTCCATCACGATGATAACCGGTTTATCTTTCGTTTCAATAGCTTCGGAGTCATATACAGACGTTGGAAATTCAGCTGAATCAAAAACTTGAACATCGATATTGGCACCACTTTCGTCATTAATAAACGACATTCCGTTCTTTAAAGCTAGTTTAGTTACTTTATCCCGCAATTTACTATTGGCCGGGTTACTTAAAGATTCAAAAAGTTCAAAAGGTTGCTTCTTTTTTGCTTCTGTAGTTAATGCAGCGTTTGCAAAAAGCGTATTCATCACACTGTGCATGTTTGCACTTATTATGTGTAACGGTCGTTGCAGCAACTCTTTTTCTTCAAGTGTTTGCTTAATTCTTAATGCCCATTTTTCACCGTGAATATGATGCCCTAATCGCTCTCGTAGTACAGGACTAAAGGTAATTACACGCTTATCGTTATTTACCACTTCGTCAAGGGCCAATTTCCCTAAGTAATAAACAATATTCAAAAATCGATGTGGATCTTCCTTACTGGCAAACTGCGGATATACTTCACTAACTTCTTCAAAGGTTCTTCCTAAAAAGTTAGCGGTGTGCGTAAGTGCAATTTCTTTTTCTTCTTTGGTTAATTCTTCTTTCTTCTGAATGGCATTTTCAAGCTTTTTCCAATCGCGAATTACCTTTCCCTTCTCATCAATCATGATTTGTTTCATGATTTTATGCGATTCTATATACAAAAAAGTAAGGTGGGTAAGTACATCGTAAATTTCCGATCTACCACGCGTTACCTCAATATTCATCTGTTCTTCGTCAATGCGGTAACAATTTCTGCGCCTTTTTGAAGGAATAATGGTTTTAAAGTGGGAGTTTTTATAGCCTTCGTCACTCGTTAAATTAATAAAGCGACATTCTTCAATTCCGGTGGGAAGCCTATCTATCACATATAAAAGCCCTTGTAATTCTACTTTTTCTTCTGAAATAGAACCGTAAATTTCGGGTCTAAGGGTTAATAAAGATTCTCGTAACGTTTCACCTGAAACACCCATCGGTTTATAAAAACCACGATTAAATAAATGGCGCATGGTAATATACAATCGTTCTATGGCGCTAGTGCTTTCTTGGGCTCGGGTTCTACTATGTGGTTTTAATTTCTTCATTGCTGCAAATATACATTAATTTCAATCTTGTAAAGAAAGGAGGTTGTCGGCTATTTTACGGTCGTTTGAGAGCCTTGGCAGCTTGTTTTGACCTCCTAATTTTCCTTGCGATTTCATATAATTTGTAAAGCTGCCTTTTTTAAGTTGTGTAATCTGTAGCGGTCGCAGTATTTTTCCTTCAATTAAATCGAAATAATACGAATTTTGCTGCTGCATCGCTTTGTCTATTGTGTTAGCGATGTCTTTAATTGAATTGGGCTCGTTTTCAAATTCTATAAACCATTCATGATACGGTAAACCTTCTTCGGGACTGGTTTGCGGAGCGACAGTAAATTCTGAAATGGAAAAACCGTGTTGTTGTATTGCTTCTTGTAAAGCATGTTCTACTTCTTTCCCAATAACGTGTTCTCCAAATGCCGAAATAAAGTGTTTTATTCTTCCTGAAACAATTACGCGATACGGTGCTGTAGAAGTAAACTGAACGGTGTCCCCCACATTATACGCCCACAGTCCGGCGTCGGTTGAAACGATCATTACATAATTAACACCCACTTTTACATCGCCAATGGTAAGGCGTTTGGGGTTTTCATCAAAGAAATGTTCTGCTTCGATAAATTCATAAAAAATACCTGAATTTAATAACAAAAGCATCCCATCGGCATCTTGTTTATCTTGAAAGGCAAAAAAGCCTTCCGAAGCGGGAAAAAGCTCAATACTGTCTACTTTTCGACCAATTAACGATTCAAATTTGGCGCGATAGGGTTCGTAATTAACGCCGCCATAAATAAACAACTGAAAATTTTTAAAAAGATCACCTACATCTTTCCCTGTTTTAGTACGTAAGCGTTCAAAATACATTTGTACCCAAGACGGAATGCCGCTTATCACAGTCATATCCTTGTCTTTGGTTTCTTCAACAATGGCTTCGACTTTCGTTTCCCAATCATCGATACAATTAGTTTCCCAACTAGGCATTCGGTTTTTCTGAAGGTATTTGGGTACGTAATGCGCTACAATACCCGACAACCTGCCTAATTTAATGCCGTTCTTTTCCGTCATTTCGGGGCTTCCTTGTAAAAAGATCATCTTCCCGTCTACAAAGTCGGCATTTCCCGTTTCGTTAATATAGCAAAGAATGGCATTTCGAGCTGCATGTACGTGATGCGGCATAGAATCTTCCGTAATAGGAATGTATTTTGCGCCGCTCGTGGTTCCGGAGGTTTTGGCGAAATAAAGCGGTTTTCCAGGCCAAAGAATATCCGCTTCACCCGAAACAACCCGGTCTACATACGGTTTTAGTTCTTCATAATCCCGAACGGGGACTTTTTTGGCAAAATCGGAAGTCGATTTGATGTTGTTAAAGTCATGATCTTTTCCAAAATGAGTGTTTTTGGCTTCTTTAAGGAGGCTTTCAAATACTTTTTGTTGGGTTTCAACTGGTTTTTTTGACCATTTTTCTATTTTAGAAACAACATGTTTTGCAAAAATTTTGGCTGCGAAAGACTTTATAAACATAATTTTTTATTCAAAATCTATAAAATTTGTTGGATTAATGGGATATCCCTGCCGCCACAATTCAAAATGAAGGTGAGGACCCGTGGTAAGCTCTCCAGTACTTCCAACAGTCCCGATTACTTCTCCTGCTTTTACCAATTCTCCTTGTTCTTTGGTTAACGAGGCATTGTGTTTATAAACGGAAAGTAAGTCATTTCGGTGTTTAAGGATCATAACATACCCTGTTTCGGCGGTCCATTCGGCAAAAATAACCGTTCCGTCAGCAATGGCTTTTACAGGCGCATCTTTCACAGTAACAACATCAACTGCATAATGTTTTTCGTTGGGTTTATATTCTTGCGAAATGGTCCCTTTAACTGGAGCAAATAAAACGTAGTCGATAGCCGTGGCGCCTAATAGAGGATTGTATTTATCTTCTCGAGATACTTTTTCGCGTAAGAGAGAATCTTCTTTTGAGGCCGACAAATCTACTTCAGAGGCATCAATACTAGCTGCGTTGATAATAGAATCTTTATTAAAATGCACTGTTTTAACGTCGCCTGTGAGCACTTTACGTATTGAGGCAAGGTATTGGTTATTTACCGTTAGTTCTTGCTGTAAGGAGTCTGCTTTATAGGTTAGGCGGGTTGCTCGTTTCTTAAGTTTAGTGGACGAATATCCCGGAATGTATTCCCGAAGAGGTGTAAAAGCAATTAAAATGGTAGTTCCGGTAATTAATATCAACGCCGAAATAACACTAAAAACAAACACGTTTAATCGGTTCAATTTAAAAGAAAAACGTTCTTCAAACGTATCTTCATTAAGCACCACCAACCTGTACTTGTGTAATAGCTTCTTTTTTATCTTTTTTGTCCTCTTTTCTTTTTTAGCCATTTCTTTTACTTCCTTTTACAAATATAAAACAATCTTATGCCCTGTTGCACTAAACTTGTATTGAAAACGTTTTATGTAAGGAATTCTTGTTACCTTTGTCCCATAAATTTTTATATGATGATTGCACTATTTTTACCCCTTGCTATAGGTCCTTGGCAAATTGTTTTAGTCGTATTAGTAGTTTTGCTTTTATTCGGAGGTCGTAAAATACCCGAATTAATGCGAGGCCTGGGTAGCGGAATTAAGGAATTTAAAGACGCTTCCAAAGACGAAAACGAAGAATCTACACACGTAGAGGACAAGAAATAATCCTCGTAATTGAAAAAACACAAAAACCCGCTACTTTTAATGAAAGTAGCGGGTTTTTGTTATAGCTGTTTTATACTATTTACTGAATTTAGCAGATCGTAAAATAGACTCTAACTCAAACTGTAAATCCCTTTTTTGAACAGTAGGAGCATAGGTAAAACCTTCTAAAATTACATACCTGTCGTTGTCTTTATCTTTAACTGCAAAGTTTACAAATGGTCCGCCCATATAGGCTCCTTTTACCTCCCAAGTTCCTTTGGTTTCGTATGCAAATTTACCATCTATTTCCGTTTTGAAAAGGTAGGGAGCGTAAGCATCTTCAGTGATAAAACGGCCATCGTCTTCAACAGGAAGGTAGCCGCCACCGATAGAATCCCGCATTTTAATTATTTCACTAACCGCCATACTATCACTCGTAATGGTACTTAACGGCACTTCATAAATTAAAATATTTGTAGTACCAGACTTTAAATCTTTACGCATCCAATAGAAATCGTCACTGGCATTTGATATACGATATGCCGAAGGCACCTTTATATCCAGTCCAAAACGTTCTTTAAGAGAATCGGTTTTCAGCATCGATACCTCCGTTCTTCGTTGTCTTTCCTTTATTTCGGAGTCGTGAAAAGCATCGATTATCTGTTTGTGTTTTTCTTGTAATAATGTAATCAAGCCTTCTTTTGAAGTAGCTGTAACAATAGCACCTACTTGCGGCCTAGCATATTCATTTTTGGTAATTTTTACTTTATTTTCTTTACCTAAACTAACATGAAGAAAAATACGATTGGTACGGGCAAAGTCGGTAAAGGTTGAAACGGGCATTTGATTCATAGTAAACAAAGGCTCGTCTTGTGGCAATCCATCGGTAGGTGCAGCAAAATAAGTTCTAATTTCCTCACCTACGGGACCATTCCATAAATCGTTATCAATAACAACTTGTAAGTTATTAACGTTCCCAACAGAATCCGGTCGGTACGATGTGTCTTTTTTACCAGAATCGTTGCACGAAAAAAGTACAGCCACAGCCAGTAAAGCAGTGTAAATTGTTTTCATTTTAGTGTTTTTGTTGGTTTTTAGCCTTTCTGAATTTTTAGTTTCATTCCAGGTTTTAAATTAGTACCACTAATATCATTCCAATTTTTAATTTTCTCTACAGTTACCCCAGGAAATTTTTTAGAAATACTCCAAAGTGAGTCACCATTTTTAACAGTGTACATTTGTGTGCCCTTAGTGGAAGAAGTAGCTTTTGAAGTTCCTCCAGCTGGTTTTCTCGGGTGTATTGTCAATCGTTGTCCTACGCGCAATCGGTTGCTTCTAAGACCATTCCAACGTTTAATTTGACTAACGCCTACACCATATTTTTCAGCAATTTTACCTAAATAGTCTCCTTTTCGTACTCGGTATCGAATGCGTGCTGGGTGATTTACTACTTCATCTAAAGGTTTTTCGCGTTCGTTTAATTTTTTTTCAGCGTATGCATAAATTGCATCTTCATTAGCTACAAATTTTCCTATTTCATCAATTGGAAGTCGCAACACGTAATTTTCATCTTTAATAACTGGGATAATTCCTAATTTATAAGAAGGGTTTAAATACTCTATTTCAGCTTTAGGAATGGAAGTAATTTCGGCAATTTGATCAAAAGTGATCATTTTCTTTACCCGAACCGTATCGGTAGCTACATACGGTACTTGCGGTCCAGCACTTTTAAATCCAAGCTCGTCGGCATATTCAAAAATGTACATCGTTGCTAAAAACGCAGGTACATATCCTGCTGTTTCACGTGGAAGATAAGTGCGTATGTTCCAATAATTTCGTTTTCCACCAGAACGGCGAATCGCTTTTGCTACATTCCCTGGACCTGAATTATACGCAGCTAAAGCAAGATCCCAATCTTCTAAACTGTTATACAAACTAAAAAGATATTTACTAGCTGCTTCGGTAGCCATAGTAGGGTCTGAGCGCTCATCAACATATGAGTTTACGTCTAAACCAAACATTTTTCCCGTACTGAACATAAACTGCCAAAGTCCTGTTGCTCCCACACGCGAAACTGCTCTAGGGTCTAAAGCAGACTCCACAATAGCGAGATATTTCATTTCAAGCGGTAAGCCATAACGATCCAATTGTTCTTCGAACATAGGAAAATAATAGTCGCTTAGCGCCATTAATTTAGTCAAGGTATTTCTTCTATTTTTTAAATAGCCATTTATCACACTCTCAAGAGAAGTATTATATTCCACGTTAAACGGGGTGCGGGCGTTGAGTTCGGCCAATCGCTGTTTTAAAATTTCAGTAGAAACTGCTTTATACGGCAGCGGATCATAGTTTTGGTTTTGTACAGTACCGTACATTTCTTCAAAACGACCGGTGGAAAACAACTCTTGTAACCAAAGGCTATCAATTTTCCGCGCGTTGGCCATATCTTCCAATGAAAAAACCATCGTGTCTTTCACTTGAGTAGCGACAACTGTTTTGGGTAGATCTCTCGCTATTTTTTGTACCGTTATAGAATCTACAACTTGAAGATTTTTTTTCTGAAGAGAGTCAATAGGAGTTTTATCTTGAGCAGACGAAGTAAATACTCCGAAAACTAGCAAAATTGAAACAAAAAGAAGTTTTTTCATAGTCGTAATAGCCTGGGGTTTAGCTCAAAATATTATTAAAAATACATAAAACGAAAAACTGAGCAACTTTTTTTCAGAATATATTCATCTGTGTTAACGATTGTATATACGTTTTATTCTCTCAATGCCTTTATTCCGGGCAGTGTTTTACCCTCCAGCATTTCAAGCATAGCACCACCTCCGGTAGATACATAACTTACTTTATCAGTAAAATTGAATTTTTTTACTGCAGCAACCGAATCACCACCACCAACTAATGAAAATGCTCCATTTTTGGTTGCTTTGGCAATCGCATTCCCTAAACTAATAGTCCCTTTAGAAAAAGGTTCCATTTCAAAAACACCGGCAGGGCCGTTCCAAAGGATTGTTTTAGACTGTGCAATGATCGATGCAAAATGTTCATTGGTTTTTGGCCCAGTGTCCAAGCCCATCCATCCTTCAGGAATGGTATCTACATCGCTTACATCGGTGGTTGCCATTTCAGAAAAACTATCAGCAATGATAGCATCGGACGGTAAATGCACCGAAACACCTTTTTCTTTGGCTTTGGCCAGAATTTCTAAGGCTAATTTTTGTTTATCGTCTTCTACTAAGGAAGCGCCAACCTTTCCACCTTGTGCTTTTACAAAGGTAAAAGCCATGCCGCCACCAATAATTAGGTGGTCTATTTTATCTAAAATATTTTCAATTACCGTAATTTTTGAAGAAACCTTTGCACCTCCTATTATGGCCGTTATAGGAGGTTCACCTTGCGTTAACACCTTATTTACGTGTTCAACTTCTGAGGCCAACAACAACCCAAAACATTTATTTTCAGGGAAAAAATCGGCAATTACCGCTGTAGAAGCGTGTGCTCTATGCGCTGTACCAAACGCATCGTTTACATAATAATCGCCTAATTTTGCCAGTTTTTCAGCAAAAGCACGGTCGCCTTGTTTTTCTTCATCGTGGTATCGCAAATTTTCAAGCAATAAAATTTCACCGTATTTTAAATTTTCAACAGCTTGTTCTACCGTTTCACCTACACAATCTTCCACAAATTTTACACTCACACCTAAAACTTCCGTTGCAGTATCAACCACGTGTCGTAATGAAAACACCGCTTCCTTATTTTTGGGACGACCTAAATGAGACATCAAAATACAGCTTCCTCCATCTTCCAAAACATTGATTATCGTTGGCTTAGCAGCTTCAATACGGGTCGTATCGGTGACTTCGTGGTCATCGTTTAACGGAACATTGAAATCTACGCGAATCAATACCCTTTTTCCCTTAAAATTTACGTCTTTAACTGTTTTCATACTTGAAATTTTACAGTTGCAAATATAGTTTTTTAAACGGCAATGCTGAAACGATTTACAAGGCATACTTCTGTGGTTATTTTGTTTAAAATTTCCGAAGAAAAAATATGTAGCTTTGCGTATGGATTTTTCAGAAGTTATTGGTCAAAAACACTTGCAATCGCATTTATTGACTACCATTGAAAATGGCCGAATTCCGCACGCACAACTATTTATAGGAAAAGCAGGAACCGGTGTGTTACCTGCCGCCATTGCTTATGCAAGTGCTATTTTATGCAGTAACCATTCCATAGGTTCTGAAGCTCAAAAAAAATGCGCTCAAAAAGTGGCACATCTTACACATCCAGATCTTCATTTTGTGTACCCTGTTAATACAAATGATAAGATAAAAAAGCATCCTGTTTCTGATAATTTTAGTAGCGAATGGCGCGAATTTTTGAAAGAAAACCCTTACGGATCTTTATTTCAATGGCTACAGAAGCTGGGAATTGAAAAAAAACAGGGGATCATTAAGGTTGATGAAGCGGCCGATATGATGAAAAAACTATCTTTAAAAGCATATGAAGGGGGTTATAAAGTGATGATCGTATGGATGGCCGACAAGATGAATACCCAATGTGCCAATAAAATTCTAAAATTAATAGAAGAACCCCCTAAAAATACCGTGTTGTTATTGCTTTGTGAAGATGAACAACAAATTATGGGAACCATACAGTCCCGTTGCCAAAAACTCAATTTCCCTTTGTTATCTGAAGAGGATATTGCTACTTTTTTAACTCAAGAAAAGAAACTTGACCAAAACACTGCCCTAAAATTGGCCCACCGTGCCAATGGTGATGTTAACAGAGCCATACAGCTTACCGAAGAGGGTGGTGATGATTCTGATTTTGAACGACTGTTTATTGAGTGGGTTCGCACCGCTTTTAAAGCTAAAGGAAATAAGAGCTCTATAAACGATTTACTTAAATGGAGTGATACTGTTGCCGCATTAGGACGTGAAACCCAGAAAAAATTCTTGATCTATTGTATTGAAGTTTTCCGACAAGCCATGCTAAAAAATTATAAAGCCGATAGTTTGTTGTTTTTTGAAGCAGCCGATCCCAAATTCTCCCTTGAAAAATTTGCTCCTTTTGTGCACCAAAACAATATTTTTGAAATTACCCAAGCATTAGAAGATGCTACTTACCATGTTGAACGGAATGGAAATGCAAAAATAATTTTTACCGATCTCTCCATCTCCCTAACACGACTAATTCATAAAAAAGAGCTTGTATAATAAATTTCTATTGGTTTTTATTGTTTAAATAATTTAAAACTATAGATTTTGACTTGAAATTAAGCGATTTTACACGCTTAGCTCATTTAATGAGGTGTATTTGTCTTTAAAGTAGACAAAACACGCTTAAAACAACTCTAATTAGCTTTTGATGCTTTTTTGAAGCAATATATGTGAGATGAATATTCTTTTGACGACCAAGCATGCACATTAGACCACAAGCCAATCCAAAAAGCTCGTAACGAAAAAGAATTTCCTGTTTTATATTTTTCTGAAAGCAGGCTTACATAAAAAGAATCGAAGATCATGGGTTTTATTTTTTTCAACTGAATTTCTTCTGAAAAAAGTTTAACCATGCTCTCTTTTGAAAAATGCCAAAGATGTCGAGGCACATCATACGCAGCCCAAAATTCTTTATAAAATTTTGCATCGAACGATTTATAATTTGGAACCGCAATTAAAAGTGTTCCTCCAGGCTTTAATAAATTTTCAATTGCTTTAATTGATTCGTGCAAATTGGGCAGATGTTCCAGCACATGCCAAAGTGTAATGACATCAAATTTTTGATTAGAAAATTTGCTATAAGAATCTTTTAAATGAATCCCTTTTTGTTCTGAAATAGCTCGCGCTTTTTCGTTGGGTTCAGCTCCTTGAATTTCCCACCCTTTTTCTGAAGCTACTTTTAAAAACTCTCCAGTACCAGCTCCAATATCTAAAACAGAACCACATCCTTTATTCAATTTTGTAATAAGTTGAACTTTCTTTTTTAGCGCTCGCTGTTTTACTTTTTGATATAAAAAAGGAAGCAATCCTTTATCGGAATCGGTGTGTGAAATGTAGGCGTCGCTCTCATAATAATCAGAAAGATTTTCCACAGCAGGTTGCGGTGTTGTCACCAACATTTTAAAATTTGAATCGTATACCAACTGAAAAGATTCCCCCGAAACGAGGAAATCTTTTGTGGTTATGTAAACTGGTTTTTGGATGTTTTTCAAATGGAATATTTTTAGTTTTAAATTTATTGAACACTTCGACTCTGCTCAGTAAACAGCAACTTATCTAGGTTAAAAAGGTTTCTGAGCGTAGCCAGAGTGTTCCACGTGAAACATACACCCTAACGTCCCATATAAACTAACATTACCGAAATATCGTTTGGAGAAACTCCGCTAATTCGTGACGCTTGGGAAACCGTTGCCGGTTGTATGGTTTTTAACTTCTCCCTTGCTTCGTAGGATAGGGATTTCAATTTGGTATAATCAAAATTTTCAGGAATTTTAATTCCCTCTAGCCTATTTAGTTTATCTGCGTTGTTCTTTTCCTTCTCAATATATCCTGCATATTTAATTTGAATTTCGGCCTGCTCCAAAACTTCATGATCCAGATTATGTTCTTGAATATAGCTCTCAACATCTTCAATTTTCCGCATATCATTCATATCGATTTCTGGTCTAGAAAACATCTTTACCATCTTATCACTTTGTTTTACTTCAGCAGAATTGTTTTCTTTTAAAATAGGGTTTGCAATCGCATCACTTACGCTAGTATCTTTAAAAAATTGAACAAATGCACCAGACTGTTCTTTCTTTTCCTCCATTTTTCGAAGGCGTTTTTCGGAAGCCAACCCTATATCATATGACTTTGGTGTTAACCTAAAATCGGCATTATCTTGTCGCAATAACGTTCTATATTCTGCTCGAGACGTAAACATTCTGTAAGGCTCTTCAGTACCTTTTGTAATGAGGTCATCTATTAAAACACCAATATAGGCTTCATTCCGTTTTAATATAAATGGATCTTTTTCGTAGGTTGTTAAGTGCGCATTGATACCTGCCATCATTCCTTGACAAGCTGCTTCTTCATACCCAGTAGTTCCATTTATTTGCCCAGCGAAAAATAAGCCTGAAACCAGTTTGGTTTCCATAGTATGTTTTAATTGTGTAGGCGGAAAATAATCATATTCGATTGCATAACCGGGACGAAAGAATTTTACATTCTGAAATCCGTCGCATTCTCGCAATGCTTTAAATTGAATATCCTCTGGCAAAGAAGTTGAAAAACCATTTACATAATACTCAACCGTATTCCAGCCTTCTGGTTCTACAAACATTTGGTGCCGATCTTTATCAGCAAAGCGGTTAATTTTATCTTCGATAGACGGACAATATCGCGGCCCCACACTATCAATGGAACCATTAAACATCGGAGAGCGATCAAACCCTTCCCGAAGAATATCGTGCACCAATAAACTAGTGTGTGACATATAACAGTCCCGTTGTTTTGTCAACGGTTTTGTTTCGTCAGAATAAGAGAATTTATCAGGAATAGCATCTCCAGGCTGAACAGACATTTTAGAAAAATCTAAAGAACGTCCATCTACTCGTGGCGGTGTTCCGGTTTTCATTCTACCAGATTCAAAGCCTAAATCGATAAGGTCTTTTGTGATTCCAGTAGCAGCTCGTTCACCTGCTCTTCCTCCCCCAAATTGTTTTTCTCCAATATGAATTAATCCATTTAAAAAAGTTCCGTTGGTCAAAACAACAGATTTAGCTTTCACTTCTAATCCCAATGAAGTTTTCACTCCAACTACTTTATCGTTTTCTACTAAAATGCCTGAAACCATTTCTTGATAAAAATCCAAATTTGGAGTTTGTTCTAACATAAGACGCCATGTTTCTGAAAACATCATGCGATCACTTTGAACTCTCGGACTCCACATGGCAGGTCCTTTAGATTTGTTCAACATCTTGAACTGTATCGCAGACTTATCGGATACAATTCCGCTGTACCCACCAAGCGCATCAATCTCTCGAACTATTTGCCCTTTGGCAATTCCTCCCATAGCGGGATTGCAAGACATCTGTGCAATGTTCTGCAAATTCATCGTAATCAACAATGTTTTTGACCCCAAATTGGCAGCAGCAGCGGCAGCTTCAGAACCAGCGTGACCGGCACCAACTACTATAACATCATATTCCTTTTCAAACATAAACTTTACATTGTTCCACGTGGAACACTTTAGCTTTACTAAGTGAACCACATTAAATTTATTATTCTTTTTAAAATGGGCGCAAAGATAGCTAAATTGCTTATAATCAACAACTTAATTATATAAATATTTGTAAATCAACGCTCTACAGAAAAGAACGCTTTTTTAAGGCCTCATTTTCTTTGGTACGCATAAGGGTGGCTTCCTCTTCCGTTTTGTCCTTATAGCCACAATAGTGGAGGATTCCGTGGATAATGACCCGGTGTAATTCATCTTGAAATGATACTGAAAAGGTTTCGGCGTTTTCCTTGACTCGTTCTACAGAAATATAAATTTCGCCGTGAATTTGCTTTCCTAATGAATTATCAAAGCTGATAATATCGGTCAACGTATCGTGATCTAAAAACTGAACATTTAATTTATGCAAATACGCATCATCACAAAACACATACACAAGTTCACCTTCTTTGTAATTTTCCTCCAAAATGATTGATGAAATCCAGTCTGAAATTTCCTGACTGTTCTCTAATTCAAAATCGGTTTCAGAATAAAACTCAATCATTGGTTTGCTTAAAATAAGTTTGTACTTTTTCTTTAAATTCTGGTTGCAAAGGTAGTGCTTCCCTATTTAAAATTTCAGTCGTATTAAAGTACTTTTTAATAGCTTCGGGTGATAAACGTAGGTTGTTTGAAAATTGTTTTCTATTGGTTTCAGATTCTCTTCTATTTTCTTCTCCTTGTTCAAAAGAGGCTTTATCCAATTTCAATAATTGATGCTGTAAATTGAGCATGCGTTGCAGGGTTTGTTGGTTAAAACCCTTTTCTAATAATTGCTGTTCTATTCCTTCCATTTCCCGAAGCAAATCGCCACCTTTTCCTTTTAGTCCCTCTTTATTTAAACGATCTTCTAATTGCTGTCTAAGCATTTGTTGTTGCTTATAAATTTCGTACAATTTTTCGCTCGATTGTTCACTGTCACCATTACCACTTTTTCCATCTTGTTGTCCTTGCTCGCCATTTTCACCACCTTCTCCATTTTCACCATTTCCTTCACCCTCGCCCTGACCTTTTCCTTCTCCCTTACCTTCTCCTTGACCTTGACCCTCTTGTTTGCCTTTATTCCCTCCTTTTTCACCTTCCATACCTTCTTTCATTTGTTCTGAAAGGCTTTCTTGCTTTTTAATGATATCGGGCAATTGAAATCCCTGTCCTTGACCTTGGCCTTTTCCTTGACCTTGACCCTGTCCCTGCCCTTGACCGGAAGCGTTCATCATCATCTGGTTTTGCATATTGTTCAACAATTCGCTTAACATAATAGCAAGTTCATTGGCTCCCGTTACAGTGTATTGCTGACTTGACACACCTTGGCGCATTTGGTTTTGTGCCAGACGATCGAGTGATTTATCAATATTATATTGAATTTCGGTTAGGGTACTATTTATTTTACCACTGATCATGGGTTGGCGCAACGACAATGCAAAAATACTATCGTCTACATGTTCAAAATTGAGCTTAAGATCATTTTGAATATTTAATTTTTTACCAAAAACAGGACTTCCATAATCGATGGTTTTAAACTCTTCCATTAAATCTTCTTGACTAAAAGAAAATACAATTAGGTTGTCTAAGATTTGCCGAAGCATTTTTACATCTTCGCTTATAGTTTCCATTTGTCCGGCTTGCATTTGCATCTGCATTTGCTTGCCCATTTCTTTCATCTTTTCACCCGCTTTTTGCTGACTTTTTTGAGCATCTTGCTTTTGTTGTTGTTCTAATTTTTCCGAAGCATTTTGCTGCTCCTTATCCACTACTTTCTCTCCTATTTCATCTTTAGGAAGCTCCATGGGATTTTTTAAGTCTTCATTGTCTTTCTCCAACTGCTCCATCTGCTCTTTGTATTCTTCAAACTTTTTGTTGAGTTCTTCCTGCGCTTCTTTGGTATTTTCTTCCTCAGGCACTTTTGAAAGTTGTTCCTGCTCTTCCCCTAATTTATAGAGGTCTTCTGCCAGTTTCTCGGCTTTTTTGGTGACGTAATAGCGCTTGGTCAACTCAACCAATTGCTCCAAGTTTTTCTCTTGATTCTTATTTTGCTTTGCTAATTGCTCCAGTTTTTCGGTTAAGTCTTCTTTTTGAATTTTTTCCTGCAGCTTTTCCAGTTCATCCAACAGCTTTTCATTTTCCTTTAATCGTTCTTCATTTTCCTCTAAACGATCTTCCAATTGTTCTTTAAAAGGATCGTCTTTTTCTTCTGGCTGGAAATTTTCAAGATTCTCTTTCATTTCTTTTGAAAAATTCTTCATCATCTTTTCTTGCTGTTTTTGGCGTTTGATGAAGTTTTCCAATTTCTTTTTATCGTTCCAATTCAGCTCTTTCTTTTCTTTTTGGGTTTTGGATAACTCTTCCAAGCTTTTATCCTGCTCTTTTAGTTTTTCCAACGTCTTGTCCAAGTCTTTAACATTGGCATCTTGTTGTTTCAGTTGTTCATTCTGTAATTCATTATCAGTTAATTTTCTGAACGAATACACCCCAGATTTACTCGATTTAAAATTATGAATGGCATCGTTGTCAAAAACCTCAAAATAATAATCGTACGCTACGCCTTCTTTCAAAGGCAATTGCCCCGGAAATGTATACACAAACTGATCAAAATTGCTCTTGTTAAGCGAAAGCGGTTCTTTTTTGGCATTTTCTTCTTTACCGGTTGGGTAATAGACCAAACGCAATTTTGTCAATCCATAATCGTCACTTACGCGTCCCAAAAAATAAATTAATTGTGTGTCCGTACTGTCTTGTTTGGACTGTATATCGATTTCAGGATATTCGTCTTTAATCACGCCTAATGTGAACGAAAGGTTTTCATAATCCTTTAAATTTTCATTGGAAGTAGTTATTGCGTAATCCAACTTAGAGTAAATGTTTTTCTGAAAGTTGAATTGTTGTTTTTCTTCAGCAAAACCATAAATGGTATCGGCTGTTTTCAAATTAACCTGCTGTGTGTTTTTAGTGGCCACTTGCCAAGTAACCTGAGTGCCTTCTGGGATGGTTGCATTCCCAGTACTTTTTAAGGTTTCGTCTTGTTTTCCGGTGTACGAAGGATAGTTTAAAACCATCTCAAACCCTAATAATGCAGGGGTTTTAACTACATCGAGGGTGTAGTTTCTAGATTGAACTTTATTGGCTTTTAATTTGAAGTCAATCGGTTCCAAGGGTTGTGAAAATGTATATTCAAACAAGCCAGGTGCGGTTTGTTGCAGGTAATACGTTTCATTATTGAATTCAATACTCGCATTCTGGGGAATGACGGTTCCTTCGGTTCTTATTTTAAGGGTATAGTTTTTACTTTCTATGGCCGAAAGGTTATCGTTCAACACCACAAAACTGAACGGTGCCGGTGGTTCATAAGCCGTATCGTAATTTACAACCCGCTGGTAGCTACTAGAGAATAGGTCTTTTTCGCCCAACAAACTAATCAACAGAAAAATAAGCACCGGTATGGCGGCATATTTTAAATCTGTCTCTTATACACATCTCCGAGCCCACGAGACCTCTCTA
>CAJXPE010000025.1 GCA_913057965.1 uncultured Marixanthomonas sp.
GTTGTTAATCTTCAATGTTATCAAAAAGATAGATTTCAGAAATTGTCCTATGGCAAGAAATGTTTTTTTTAAGTAGTGTATTTCAAAACTGTAATACCGCAATCATAAGCTTTGACATTTTCCAATTTCAAATTCATTTTATAATCAACATTCTTAAAAATTGGCATTCCACTCCCTAAAATGGATGGATTTATAAACAAATAGTATTCATCAATTAAATTCTCTTTGATGAGAGAGGAAACAAACTCTCCCCCTCCATATACAATGATGTCTTTTCCTTTCTGATTTTTTAACTTATAGATTTCGTCTTTTAGTTTGCCTTTTGCAAGGGTTGTATTCTCCCATTTAGATTCTTCAAGTGTTTTTGTAAATACAACTTTCGGTGTTTCTATAAACTTTTTTGCAGCTTCATATTCAGAATCTTTTGGATTTTCCGCAACATTTGACCAATGAGAAATAAAATCATTTGTCATTTTTCTTCCCAAAATAATTGTGTCGAAAGAGTTTGTAAGGGTCCTAGTATATTCTTTCAACTCATCGTCCCAATCCCATTTCATCCAGTCCATTTCGCCGTTCGGTCCCGAAATATATCCATCAATAGAGAGTTGAATTTGAAGTTTTAATGTTCTCATTTATTTTAGATTTTATAGTATGTTACGATGTTTTTTCAGCTTGTAGCCGATAAATACATACGTACCTCAATTTCAAATTCCATACTGCCTCTTTGGATTCCATACGGAAAGTAAACTTGCCTCCTTCCGTAACGTTATTCTCTGCATTAGGGGTATGCCAATCGTCAAATGGGCTGTTCCACTTAATAATTTGTTCTGGTTCAGTTCATCTGTTCCAAACGATTTCTATATTGGAATGTACTGTGGTTTGTACGGTAACTTGTTCTTTGTTTTTCAAGGTTATTCATCTATTTGAATGATTGAAAGGATATTTCCTGCCGGGTCCTTAAACCAAGCAATCAACGGACCTTCATTATGTGAAATACCATTTTTATCGGTATTGAGTTCTTTGTATTGTTCAAATACGATTCCTTTTTCTTTTAGCTTGGCAACGGTTTTTTCAATTGCTGGTACTGGAAAGTTGAGAATGGTAAAAGTGGCCGGTGTGTGGTTCGGTTTAGGATAAATTAAAATGGCATTGCCTCCTTCAATATGTAGTTCGAGCAGTCCCATGGGGTTGTCTTTAACAGTCAAGCCCAACGTGTCTCGATAAAAGGTTTTTGCTTTTTTGATATCGTCCACGGAAAATCCGCTAAACGCTTTTGATTTTTCTAACATAATAATTTCTTTTTAAAATTCTTCATTGTAATTCACCATCCAGCATACGCCAAACTTATCCACAAAACTCCCAAAATAATCGCCCCAAAATTGGTCTTCCATCGGCATTTCAATATTACCGTCTTTTGATAGCCCGTTGAACAATCGGTCGGCTTCTTCCTTGCTATCGGGATGCAGTGATATGTATGCATTATTCCCTTGTTTAAAAGGTGCTCCCATGCCTTCAATGGTGTCCGATGCCATTAAAATTGTGTCCTTCCCTATCGGTAAGGAAATATGCATGGTTCTGTTTTGCATTTCTTTAGGTAGCTTATCACTGTCTGGCGCATCGCTCATTTTCATGTTAGTCATAAATTCCCTGCCAAAAACGGACTTGTAAAATTTGAATGCTTCTTCGGCCTGGCCGTCAAAGTTTAAATACGGATTTACTTTCATAATGTTGAATATTTAAATATTAAATCGTTTCTTCTGATAATTCTTTTACTTTTTGAAGAGCCTGCGGAAATGCTTTTTCAAAACTGTCAATGTGGTCTTCAGCGATATCTACTTCAACGGTGAGTTTTGTTTTACCTTCCTTGTCTTCTAAGGTGTAATTTTCCATAGCTCCGGCCCAATCTTTTACTTCTTCGCTACTGGTATCTTCTTTTCCATCAACAATAATCCCTAGGTGTTCGATTGACATATACGTGGGTTCATTTCTGGTTTTTATGCGACTGATCATCCCATTTCCGTTAGGCCCTAAAAACAAAACTTTACTGCCTTCTTTCCAATCGGTTTCAGCATAAGACCCTTCTGAAAAAGGAGCCGTCCATGTTGGGTAGGTTTCGTCACTCCATAACACTTCCCAAACACGTTTTTGAGGTGCGGCTATGATAACTGTATATTCTTTCCGTTTCATAATTTGATTGTTTTAATAAGTATACTCTTAATGGGTTCCGGTTTTACCATATTCTATTTAGGCATTCGAATTAAAAAGAAGGTTGAACTTGTGTCCGTCTGGATCGGCAAATACACACACGTAGTATCCATTATCATCATATATTTTCTTCCTATCTGTATTAGAATCGAATAAGACCGTTCCTCCGACGTTTTTTATTTTTGTTACCCAAGTGTCATACTCCTCTTTACTTGCTACTGATAGGCTGAACATAATTTCATTTCCTTCGTTTATATCCAAAAGTTCCCCTTCCATACTTGCTTTTAATCGTTCTTTTTTAAAAAAATGAATCACAAAATCATCATCGCTAAAAAAGAAGCTCACTAACTCTTTCGTAGGATTTCCATTTAACCTAAACCGTAATGCTTGGTAAAATTCTTGCGTCTTTTCAATGTTTTCTACTCCTAGGTTTGCCCATATCTTTTTTGGTTTCATACTATTGTTTATTACAATTTATTGCGTTGGCATCTTTTCCATATCCATATACAACACACTCCAATGATGGCCGTCCAGGTCTTTAAAACCCATTCCGTACATCCAACCTTCACTTTCTGACGGTTCAGCAGAGATGGTTCCGCCTACTTTTTGCACCGTCTTGGCCAAGGCATCTACTTCTTCTTTGCTTTGGGCATCGATATTCAATAAAACCTCGGTCGCTTCTCCTGTCTTCACCAAGCCGTTTTGAGTAAAGCTTTTAAACGTTTCTTCAGGAAAAAGCATCATAACCAGCTCTTTTTCCCCTATCAGAAAACTAGCCAAATGCTCCGCTTGTTCATGCATGGGATTGGGCTTAAAACCAATCGCTTTAAAAAATGCTTTCGATTTCTGAATATTGGCAACCGGTAAGTTCAACCAAAATGTTTTCATTGTTTTATGTATTTAAAAGATTGTATTTTAATACCTTACTCAAAGATAAGAAGGTTTTTCAATATATATACGGTGCATTTCCGCCAATCGTACGGGTTGATTGCGACACTAAATTGAAGTATATTTGATTGTATTAATATAAAAAACAACCTTACTTTAATTATTATGAAGCACGTTTCCATACTTATCCCGAAAGGGCACACGAGTGTAGTGAATATTGGTGGTACCCATCAAATGCTATCGTGGGTCAATGAATTTTTTCAGCAAACTGGAAGAGACCCGATGTTTACCATTCAATTGGTAGGCCTTGAAAAAGAAACCACGCAAACCCACGGCCTTTTTACGGTAAATCCGGAAGTGCTTATCGATCAAGTAAAAAAAACCGATCTTATTATCATTCCCGCTATTCACGGCGATTTTCAAAAAAACTTAAAAGAGAATGCCGATTTCATTCCTTGGATTGTGGAGCAATACAAACAAGGCTCTGAAATTGTAAGTCTGTG
Source organism: uncultured Marixanthomonas sp. (assembly GCA_913057965.1). GTDB lineage: Bacteria > Bacteroidota > Bacteroidia > Flavobacteriales > Flavobacteriaceae > Marixanthomonas. Next base: position 3,597 of record CAJXPE010000025.1, read on the forward strand.
CGTTGCTTCTTTCTTTTTGGCCTCCACCGGATTATTGGATGGTAAAAGCTGCTCTACCCATTGGCAATTTGCAAACGAATTCAGAAAACAATTCCCTAAAGCAAATTTGATGGACGACCGCATTTTAACAGAAGCCGATGGCATTTTTACCAGTGGTGGGGCGTATTCCTTTACCAATCTTATAATCTATTTAATTGAAAAATACGCTGGGCGCGATACCGCGGTCATGGCAGCCAAAGGTTTTATGATTGATATTGACCGAAGCAGTCAATCGCCTTTTATGATCTTCTCTGGGCAAAAGTCGCATAATGATCCCATTATTTTGAAAGTACAAGAGCATATAGAACAAAATTATCAGGATAAAATGACTGTGGAAGCGTTATGTGATCAATTGGTCATTAGCCGACGCACTTTCGAGCGGCGTTTTAAAAAAGCAACCGCCAACACTGTGGTAGAATACATGCAACGTGTAAAAGTGGAGGCAGCCAAAAAAGAACTGGAAATGGGACGCAAAACCGTAAATGAAGTCATGTACGAAGTGGGTTATTCAGATCCCAAAGCTTTTCGAGATGTCTTCAGAAAAATCACTGATATGACCCCAGTTGATTACCTGCACAAATACCGGAAACAAATTGCTTAGTACATTATTATTAAAAATGAAGTTACAATTTCAGCAACGTACTAGCTGTAAGCTCTTTTATTTCAAAGAAAAAATAAAAGCCCACCCAAATGGGCAGGCTTTTACGTGACTAAGTCAAATAAGTTAGTTAGTACAGCTCTTGTAATGCTTTTATATCATTATTATTGAACTCCCCATCTTCACTTGAAGAAAAACAAGCTAACATAATAGATGTTGGATCGTAACCAGTAGGTGTACCATTAATGTGGTTGGCACCTACACCAGCAGTTCCTTCATTGGTGTTCTGTCCACAACTTTGACGGCTGAACCAGTCTGTATGACGAAAACCAACAGAGTGTCCTATCTCGTGGGTAATTACGTGTTCGTTTACATTAGTACTGTATCCAGAAAGCCCGTAGATTTGCACAAACTTATTTGGAAGCCCATTACTTGGGAAACCAGCACTACCTCCAGCACCACTAGGGTTGTTAACAGTGTTGTTATACACTACCATATCTTTGTTTTGGTAGTTAGTACCAAACGTTAAGTTAAAGCTTATAGAAACACCACTCAAGTTGTTATAATTATTAACAGCATATTGTAATGCGGTTTGCTCCTTGTTGGAAAGCGCTTGACTACCGCCTGTATATCCAATAATAGAGATGGTACGCCCTTGGCTTACCAAGTTATTGGTAGAATACTGTCGATTATTATCATCTTTATCAACCGCTTTGGCCATTTCAAGTAATTGTTTCTCCGTCAAAACAATATCCTTTTCTATAAAAAGACGTTCTTCAGTTGTTCCATCGGGGAAATGAAATGTATCATATTTAATATAGTCACTATTTAAATTCAGTTTAACAACTGCGTCTTTCACTTCTTTGGGGATTTCTTGTTGGAAAGGTGCAATTGTTGATTCCGAATTGTCTGTTGCTGGGGCTTCGTTTTCATCCTTTGAACAGGATACGAATACCAGACTCAGGGCAAATATGCCCATAAGTCCCATTTTAAATTTTCTCATAGTTAATGGTTTGTATTAATGAATAAATTGTTAGGTTAACCTGAGATAAAATTATGTAATAATTAACAAAACGGCAAAGTATAGGCGTTAAAATTATATTTTTAACAATTAAAAACGCTTTTTATCGCCATAATAGCAACAAATAGATCAAGTCGTAAAACATAGGATAACTCCTTGAAAAAGAAAATAGTAGTGATTAGTTTTTATTTGTATTTTCCTACAAAATCGATAGGGTAATTTATTTTTTAAGAAAATTTACTTTTCAGAAAAAAACAACCGACAATAGCTATTAAATAAAGTTAGACGTATTTTTTACTGTATCTCTGCACTCAATCCAGCTTCTAAAAGCTTTGTGCAACGAGGTTCTAAATCCTTATATGGACCAGATTTAACGGTACATTTTCCTTTATAATGAACAATAATAGAGCATTGCTCAGCCTGTTCTGGGGTATGGTCGCAGGCGTAAATCAACATATTAATAACGTGATCAAAGGTGTTTACCTCATCATTAAATAAGACGATCTGGTTCTCTTTGTCTTCTTGTTCAGCAACTAAAAGGTCTTCCTGTAACTTTTCTTGGGTACTCATAACAGTAACTAATTTACAAATTTTGCGGCAATCCAGTTAGTTTGTTCTTTATTTTCAACGAAGGTGAGTCCTAACTTATTGCAACAATCTTGTATAAGCGGTAGGTCTTCCTTATAAAATCCACTTAAATACAATTCACCATTTGGTTGTAAGCATTGATAGTAAGTAGCCATATCTGCCAGTAAAATATTTCGGTTAATATTGGCTATAATTGTATCATAAGTAGGCGTATTAGACAATACAGTAGCATCACCTAAGGCAACCGAGATATGACTACAATTATTACGTTCTACATTCTCTTGAGAGTTTTCTACACACCACGTATCGATATCAATGGCATCTAACCGAATAGCACCACGCTTTTCAGCCAGAATAGCAAGTACCGCAGTACCACATCCCATATCGAGTACGGTTTTGTTTTTCCACTCGTTCTCCAATATATATTGCAACATCATAAAGGTGGTTTCATGATGTCCTGTTCCGAAAGACATTTTTGGTTCGATAATAATTTCATATGGTACCTCACTCATTTTATGAAAAGGTGCCCGAACCACACACGTACCATCTACCTTAATCGGTTTAAAGTTCTGTTCCCACTCGGCGTTCCAATTTCTTTGTGCAATTTCTTTAGTGGTAAATGCAACTTCAAACGCTTCCGAAGAAAGAATCTGCACCGCATTCAATATTCCTTCTTGGTATTCTTCTTTCTGAATATATGCCAATAAGCCTGTGTCGGTTTCCACAAAACTTTCAAAACCAATTGCTCCCAATTCGGCAAGTAAAATGTCTGTCCCTGGCTGTATAGGGTTAATGGTAAACGTGTATTCTATATATGTTTCGGGCATTTTATTTTTATTATCAGCAATTTACAGGGGTCTTCAATAAAGTCTCTTTAGATAAACTATTACGTTATTCCCATCTTATGGAGAAGTAAAAAAGCACTTCATCCCGTTTTTATTTTTTCATAAAATAAATTAGTTGTAAAATTTTCAACTATTAAAAAGCATTTGCAATTTCCATAAAATTTTCTACATCTAATGAAGCTCCTCCAATTAAGCCTCCATCCACATCTTTCTGGCTAAAAATCTCAGCGGCATTTTTAGGTTTTACACTACCTCCATATAAAATAGAGACTTTATTTGCCACATTCGAACTATATTTTTCAGCAATGGTTTTTCGTATAAACGCGTGCATTTCTTGTGCTTGATCAGGTGTGGCAGTCTCACCAGTACCTATAGCCCAAACAGGTTCATATGCAATAATTAACTGCTTCCAGTTTGCTTGTGACAAATGAAATAAGCTTTGCTCTAATTGTTCTTCAATAACATTAAAATGATCGTCCGTTTCCCGGTGACTTAACGTTTCTCCTACACAAAATATAATGTTCATATCATGAATTAGGGCTGTGTTTACTTTCTCTGCTAGTACAGCATTCTCTTCTTTAAAAATAGAACGACGTTCACTATGCCCCAATATCACCGTCTTCACCCCAACGCTTTTTAACATGGCTGCAGAAACTTCTCCTGTAAAGGCTCCTTTATCACTTTGATGCATGTTTTGGGCCACTATTGTTACGGGATGATCTTTAACCGATTGAAAGGCATGGTTTAAATTAGTAAACGCAGGTGCAATCATTAAGGATACGTCTTCAGGAATCACTTGTTTTTTCAATTGAACCAAAAACATTTCTGTTTCGGCCATATCGTTGTTCATTTTCCAGTTTCCTGCTACTATTTGTTGTCTCATGAAGTTAGGTTTTTTCGTTAGTTGTTAGTTGTTAGTTGTTAGTTGTTAGTTGTTAGTTGTTAGTTGTTAGTTGAAAAATAATATTCTTATAGCACCTTTCCAATTAATAGGATTTCTTTATTGATAGCAATTACTAAAAACTCAGCTTTTCGGTCAAAGTTAAAGCCATCCTATATAGGAAGCTACCTACTAATCTTTGGGTCCAACCAGCCGTAAATAATATCTACCAAAATATTAATTACAATAAACACAATGGCAATGATCAACACAGCTCCCATAATTACAGGAAGGTCGAGTGTATTTAATGCATCCACAATTTCTTTTCCCAGACCGTTCCACCCAAAAATATATTCTACAAAAACGGCCCCTGCTAACATAGATGCAAACCATCCTGAAATAGCTGTCACCACAGGATTTAATGAATTTTTTAAAGCGTGCTTTCTAATAATTGTTGCAAACGACAGTCCTTTCGCCTTAGCGGTACGAATATAGTCTTGATTAAGCACTTCTAATAAAGAGTTTCGCATTAATTGCGATACTACGGCCAAGGGACGAATCCCCAACACTATGGCTGGTAAAATTAAATTTTTCCATTGTATGTAAGTGCCTTCACCAAAATCATCTACTGCATATAAGCTTCCCGTCATATTCAAGTTAGTATATTCATGTAATACAAAACCAAACAACCATGCAAACAGAATAGCACTGAAAAAAGAGGGTACACTCATTCCCAATGTACTTACCAACTGTATCAATTTATCGATCCAGCCATCTTTAAACAATACGGAGACAATACCCAACAACACCCCTAAAACCATAGCGATTATAATAGCGGAAATCGCTAATACAACTGTATTGGGCAAAGTTTCAGCAATCACCTTGCTTACTTTTTTTCCATTTTTTTGAAAGGATTCCCGAAGGTACGGAGTTTTTAATACAATTGTCGTATTCCCTATTGTACACAAGCTTGCAGCATTGTATTTTCCTTTGGAAAGGAATGTATAGTTGTCTTCTTTGGTACTATGAAATGAGAGAGGAGACAAATCGTTCAGGTAATAAACATACTGTAAGGAAACTGGTTTATTAAAACCATATTTTTTCTTCACTACGGCTATTTGTTCAGCATTTTCATTTTGTCCCAGCATCATCCTTGCTGGATCACCTGGTAAAATAGTAAACAGAAAAAAGATAACAGTTACTACACCAAATAGTGTAAGTAATGCATATCCAAGTTTTTGTAATATATAGCCTGTCAAATGTGTATTATTTTACGTCTTCCAATGTTTTTACCTCGTACTTAAAATCGTCACCAAACAATAGTTTTGCATATTCTTCAATGGTTTGGTCAAATCCTGCTTCGCTTCGACGCTGGTTTACGGTTTCAGGATTTTTAATTGGCCAGATAAATTTGCCACGTTCATCGCTATAGGTTCTACCTTGCGTTCCGTAGATTTGAGGTTTTTCTTGGTTCATTAAATAGCGATCTTCCATCATCGCAACCAAACGAAAAGGAAGTTCGCCTTTTTTACCAGCTTCTTTTATAAGTGGTAAATATTCAGGTATTTTATCAGGATTGTGTTGCAGCACATACCAAGCAGCTGTATTGGTAGGTTCTCCAACATCTGACTTGCCGGGATACCCCATATTTTTAAAGACTTTTTCAACAAACAACATATTACTACTATCTATTACCGTTTGCATGGTCCACAAATCGCCATTATATTCTTCTGGGGTAAGTCCCATTTCTTTCCCCATTTCGGCTCGCTCTTCATCAGTTTTGGCTTGCATTAATTTTCGATACCGCTGATCGAGAACAGCAATACTGTCCAGCCTTTGTTTAAGGTTAAAGTTTAAATTAGGTTTTGCGGTTTCCAGTTCTTGTAATTCTAATTCATCAACATCATTCCAATGTACTTTTTGTTTGATGGTGCCGTTTTGAATATGGAGCACCCCTGGGTTGCTTCGTACAATGGTTTTTAACGTAGTTTCGTCACAGAAATAAAAATTAAAATTAAGTTTATACCGTTCGGTCAATGTTGTTGTACGCTCTCTTGAAGATGCCGACATACCAATAACCCTATACCCTTTTTTCAAGGCTTCATTGGTTATATCGCGGATAGGTAAAAAACCATCTTTTTCAGAACTAGTAAGATTGTAAGCTACTACCACAATAAGGTTTTCTTCATTTAAAAATTCATCTAGATAATTTTCACCATCTCTTTCAATAGTAAAATCATGAATAGGTGGCACATATCCCGCTTGTATTTCGGTAGTTTCCACCCCCAAAAACTCACCTTCCTGATCCGGATAATCTCCTTTTGTTGTTACAATTTTTTCGGTTCCGTCTACATTAAACTTCCATTCATAATCGTAAATTGGTTTGGGTGCTCCTTCGGGAATAGTCATTCCCTCTTCTATATTCGCTCCAATTTTATAGGGTCTAAAATCTAGTATTGGTAAATGTAATAGCACGTGATAACTTACTCCTAAACAACCTATAAAACACACAAATATTACCAAGCTACGAATGTTTCTTGTAAAGAGTGGTTTTATATATTTACTTCCGAAGAACAATATCAAGATAAGAACCAACAATATGATGTCTTTTGTAAACGATTCCCATGGAGTGAGTTTTATAGCATCACCAAAGCAGCCACAATCGGTCACCTTGTTATAGTATGCTGAGTAAAATGTGAGAAACGTAAAGAAAATAATCATTAGTAATAGGCTCCAAACCGTAAAACGACGGAGATATCCTAACAACAACATAAAACCGAGCATGACTTCAAAAATCACTACAAAAATTGCAATGAGCAACGCATAAGGAATAAGAAACTCTAAGTTTAATACTTCTGGGGCAAAATAATCTTGAAGCTTGAATGAAAAACCAATAGGATCGTTTAATTTGATGAGCCCACTGAATATAAAAAGTATTCCTACCAATACTCTTGAAGCTCCTACTAGTATTTTCATGTTATATCTTTTAGTCATTAGTTTTTGCTTCTAAATGAATCATTGCAAATATCGAATAGTTGATCATATCCTGATAATTGGCGTCAATACCTTCAGAAACTAATGTTTTTCCTTGATTATTTTCAATCTGTTTTACACGTAATAATTTCTGAAGAATCAAATCGGTTAATGATGAAACTCGCATATCGCGCCACGCTTCACCATAATCATGATTTTTATTAATCATTAATTCTCGTGTAATAGCCACTTGTTCGTCGTATAACCGCACAGCTTCCTCTAACGAAAGGTCTGGTTGTTCCACCACACCTTTTTGTAGCTGTATTAGCGCCATAATAGAATAATTTATAATGCCGATAAACTCACTCACCTCATCTTCATCCACTTTTTGCTCGGCATTTTGCTGCAACCCTCTAATGCGTTGGGCTTTTATGAAAATTTGATCGGTTAATGATGTTAACCGTAAAATGCGCCAAGCACTGCCGTAATCTTTCATTTTGCTGGTAAACAACTCTTTACAAGTAGCGATTACCGCATCGTATTGTTTTAGGGTTTTAGCCATTGGGTTTTTAAGATTTTCCGTAAATTTCGCTTAAATAATTCAAAATAGAAAATTGAACACAATCAATTGTAACGGTTCGTTAATCGACTTGTCCATACCAAAGGTAATGGGAATTATAAATGTAACCCCAGATTCTTTTTACGACGGAGGAAAAACAACTGCAACTCAAGCTATATTGCAACAAGCTGAAAAAATGCTAGCGGAAGGAGCTACGTTTTTAGATATTGGGGGATACAGTTCTAGACCGAAAGCCACCAATATTTCAGAAGCTGAAGAAATAAACCGAGTTATACCAGCAATTGAATGTATTTTACAAGAATTTCCAAAAGCACTTATTTCAATAGACACTTTTAGAAGCCGTGTTGCCAAAAAAGCCATTGAAGCCGGTGCCTGTCTGGTGAATGATATTAGCGGGGGAACATTAGATGCTGATATGTATAATACGGTTGCTAAGCTAAAAGCACCTTATATCTTAATGCATATGCGCGGTACGCCTCAAACGATGACTCAAAAAACAGAGTATGCTGACATTACCTTAGAAGTAATCCGTTATTTTTCTAAAAAAAAAGCACTAGCCCAAAAAGCAGGTATTAATGATATTATTATCGATCCAGGATTTGGTTTTGCAAAAAAGAGAGAACAGAGTTTTGAATTATTACAAAAAATGGAACTCTTGCAACAATTGGAAGTCCCTATTTTAGCTGGCGTTTCTAGAAAGTCGATGATTTATAAAACATTAGACGGCTCAGCAAGAGAAGCTCTAAACGGAACAACAGTTTTAAATACTCTTGCTTTGCAAAAAGGAGCTTCTATTTTACGTGTTCACGACGTAAAAGAAGCCATAGAATGTATTAAGTTGACCCAAATGCTCACTCCCTACTTATAAATTTTATATTTTTAACCCTAGACACAAAAAAGCGCACACCCTTTGGATTTTTTAGACCTTCGTATTATAGACATTATTGATATTTTATTGGTAGCCTTTTTGCTGTACTACCTATATCGGCTTATAAAAGGGACCGTTGCGATCAATATTTTTATTGGTATTGTTATCATTATAGCCATTTCTGAATTAACCAAACTCCTACAAATGGAGTTACTTAGTAAAATTTTAGGTGGCTTTTTAGGCGTTGGTATGTTTGCTTTAATCGTTGTGTTTCAGCAGGAAATACGGAAGTTCCTATTAATGTTGGGGTCAACAAACATCAATGCCCGAAAACGATTTTTTAAACAATTTCGGTTATTATCTAAAGAAGCTGGTATTACCACCAATATCCCTGCTATTATGGATGCCTGCCAATCGATGAGCCGTAAAAATATGGGTGCTCTTATTGTGATACAACGTAATAACAGCTTGGATTTTGTAAAAAATAGTGGGGATGAAATGAATATCGAAATTAACAAACCTATTATAGAAAGTATTTTTTTTAAAAATAGTCCATTGCACGATGGCGCGATGATTATTGAAAATAATACCATAACTGCCACCCGGGTAATTTTGCCAGTTTCAAACGATAGGAGTATTCCTCTTCGTTTTGGGCTTCGGCATCGTGCTGCAGTAGGTGTTTCTGAAAAAACTGACGCTGTGTGTATTGTCGTTTCAGAAGAAAACGGACAAATATCGTATTTAAAAGATGGCGAGTTTGTACTGTTTAACGAAATAGATGATCTTGCCAAACAATTGGAAAATGACTTAACATAACATGGAATGAAGTGTAAAAACTGCAGCGAATTACTGACCTCAAAAACTAATTATTGTCCTGAATGTGGCGCTAAAGTAATCACGCACCGATTGACCCTTCGTTATCTTTTATCTGAAATTTACCACGCTTTTTTTAGTATTGACAGCAACAAACCTGTACGGACTTTTGTTGATCTCTTAAAAAAACCAGAAGAAGTAATTGGTGGTTACATTGATGGTGTTCGTAAAAAATACATTCACGCTTTCGGGTATTTTACGATTGCGGTGACTTTATCGAGTATATTTTATTTCATTTTCCTGAAATTTTTTCCTGAAACATTAGATGGAATGTTACTGTTTCAAAACAAGGATGCAGCCGAAATGGAACTGGGACGCACTATTTATCGTAGTGTTTTTGAATATCAGACTTTAATGTTTTTTGCATTTGTTCCACTATTAGCCTTGCTGTCTTGGATTGTGTTTTTGAATAAAAAGAAATACAACTACGCAGAACACTTAATAATAAACCTCTACTGCTATTCGCAAGCTTCGATTATAAGCATATGCCTGTTTTTCTTAACGTTCTGGAGCCAGACTCTCTTCGGAATTATCTCTATAGTATCCTTTATAATTCAGATTGTCTATTTTGCCTATGTTTTGAAGCGACTTTTTAAGCTTTCAGGGTTGCAGCTTTTAATAAAGTTTATCTATTTCTTTGCACTTTTAATTCCTCTTTATATCATCTTTACAATAATTATAATGGGTATTATGCTAGCTAATGGTAGTTTAGATGAATTGATAGAAGCTGAAAGGGCAAAGAAAGAAATAAGCTATACTGCTTCTTCTGCCATAAATTGGACTTCGTATAAGTTACGATAGTACCCATCCTCTTTTTTGAGCAATTCTTTATGTGTTCCGGTCTCAACAATTTTACCGGCATCCATCACCAAGATTTTATCCGCTTTTTTAATCGTGGCCAAACGGTGTGCAATAACAATAGACGTTCTTCCTTTTGTAATTTTTTCAGTAGCATTTTGAATCAATTCTTCGGAATAAGTATCTACTGAAGAAGTTGCTTCGTCTAAAATTAAAATCCCTGGTTTACTTACGTACGCTCGCAAAAAGGCAACCAATTGTCGTTGTCCAGAAGAGAGCATAGAGCCCCTTTCTTTTACATTATAATGATACCCTTCTGGCAGTGTTTTTATAAATTTATGAACGCCAATTTCTTTAGCCGCAGCGATTACCTCCTCTTCAGTAATAGACGGATCGTTTAAGGTAATATTGTTTAAAATAGTATCTGCAAATAGAAATACGTCTTGTAGCACCACTGCAATCTGCTTCCTAAGCGATTCTAAGGTATATTCTTTCGCATTTACATTATCTATTAAAATCTCTCCTTCTTGAATTTCGTAAAAACGATTCAGTAAATTAATAATAGTAGATTTTCCAGCTCCAGTAGCACCAACAATGGCAATCGTTTCACCTGGATCTACCTTAAAAGAAATCCCTTTAATCACTTCTTCCTCTTCGGTGTAACCAAAATGAACATTCTTAAACTCTATGTGGCCCGTGGCATGCGGCATTTCAACTGTACCCGAATCATCTATATGTGATTTAGTGTCTAATATACCGAACACCCGATTTGCTGCTACCATTCCCATTTGTAGCGTGTTAAACTTATCGGCAATCTGCCGAAGTGGACGGAACAACATTTGCGCCAATTGAATAAAAGCCGTAATAATACCTAACGTTATTACACCACCTCCCGCTGCATTGAGTCCACCATACCACACAATTAAACCAATAGCTATGGAGGATGCCATTTCAGCGATGGGAAAAAAGATAGAATTATACCAAACGGTTCTAATCCATGCCTTTTTATGTTTTTCGTTTATAGCTTTAAAACGTTTGTACTCGGTATCTTCTCTTGTAAATATTTGAACGATTTTCATCCCTGTAATTCGTTCTTGCACAAAAGAATTTAAATCGGCCACTTGATTACGAACATCTTCAAAAGCTATCTTCATCGCCCGTTGAAAAACTCGAGTAGCGTATAAGATTAATGGTAATATTGCGAAAACGATTAAAGCTAATTTCCAACTTTTGTAAAGCATAAACCCTGCAATGACAAACATTTTAAGCAAATCGCTTAAAATCATAAATAGGCCTTGGCTAAAAATACTCGATATGGTTTCAATATCGTTCACAGCTCGGGTGGTCAATCGTCCAACTGCACTTTTGTCGAAATATTTCATTCGGAAACTCATCATTAAATTGAAGAGTTTTACACGCATATCACGCACTACACTTTGTCCCAACCAATTGGCATAAAAAATAAATGCAAACTGAAACAACACTTCCAACACCAAAACTACAACCATCATAATGATGTAGTATTGCAACCCACTTCCATCTTTTGGCACAATAGAATTATCGATTGCCAGCTGTATTAATTCTGGGCGTACTATTGCTAAACCTGACATTATCACTGCAGTCAAGGCTACAAAATAAAATATCAAGCGGTATGCATTGGTGAATTTTAATAAGCGTTTAAAAAGCTTAAAATCGAATGCTTTTCCTGAGTTTGCCATTAGTTTTTTATCGTTTCAGGATATTGTACTTTAGTTAAGTACAACCCATGTGCTGGAGCCGAAGCTCCTGCTTTGCTCCTGTCTTTATTTTTAATTATTTCGTGAAATTTTTCAATCGATGTTTTGCCGTACCCAATATCTAAAAGGGTTCCTACGATAGCACGAACCATATTTCGTAAAAAGCGATCGGCGGAAATGATAAAAATCAATTGATCTTTCTCTTCTTTCCAATACGCCTTTTTAATAGTACAATGATACGTTTTTACATCGGTTTTGCTTCTTGAAAAGCATTGAAAATCCTTATAGTCTAATAATACTTTTGCCGCTTTATTCATTAATTCTACGTCTGGCATATTGTGAATTTGGTATGCTAAACGTTCACTAAAAGGATCTTTTTTTAAAGAAACTATGTATTCATATTCTCTTTCAACTGCATCAAAACGAGCATGAGCATCTTCTTTAACTTCAATTATTTTTGAGATTGCTATATCCTTCGGAAGAAAAGAATTTAATCTAAACTGTAGTTCTGTTGTTTGTTCAATTTCATCACAGTCAAAATGCGCAAATAACTGTTTTGCATGCACACCAGCATCCGTACGTCCAGCACCAGTAACTTTTATTTTAGTTTTTAATAGCGTAGACAGTTTATCTTCTAACACTTCTTGCACAGTAATAGCGTTTGGTTGAATTTGCCACCCAAAGTAATCTGTACCATTATATGCTATTTCGATAAAATATCGCAAAGAATCATTTATTTTTGAAAAATACAAAAGTACAAAATACTCCCTCAGAAAAGTGACGGCTTCTCGATAGTTTAACAATCAAAAAACAAATTGGTTTGAAAAAAATCCTGCTGCTTAGTGATACACATAGTCATATTGAGGCTGATATTTTAAAATATGCAAAACAAGCCGATGAAGTCTGGCACGCAGGCGATATAGGAAATTTAACGGTTACCGATACGCTACAAGAATTAAAACCTTTACGAGCTGTATTTGGCAATATTGACAATGAGGAAGCTAGAAGAGAATTTCCACTTCATAATCGTTTTACCTGTGAAGGGGTCGATGTTTGGATTACCCACATTGGCGGCTATCCGGGTCGATATGATAAACGTGTCCGTGAAGAAATTTATCAAAATCCACCTAAACTATTTATTTGTGGACATTCGCATATCCTTAAAGTTATGCACGATAAGAAAACCGGTTTATTACATATGAACCCTGGTGCAATAGGGAAACATGGTTTTCATACGGTTCGCACCATGCTTCGGTTTGAAATTGAAAAAGGAAACATTCAAAACTTGGAAGTGATTGAGTTTAAACGTTGATGTTTATGGTTTCGATACGATTTTCTGCAGAACGATGCTCTACAAAAAATCACTTTGTTGTTTTAAAATAGTATCGAAACCATAAAAAAACCCTCAAAGGTGGCATCCTTTGAGGGTTCGCACTAATATACTAAGATGTAATGGTTTAGCGTAAACGGTCTACTGATTTTACAAGGTCTTCGTCCCTTTTAATGGCCTTATTGGCCAGCACTAAAAAAACGATAGAAATGATGGGAAGTAAGACCCCAATACCCTTCTCTGAAACTAATGTTTCTCCGGATATGGTTAGCGACCTGTAAACGAAAACTCCCAGTAATACAAAATTTATTATGATGTTTACACGGTTAAGAATAAATTGTCTTTGCCGTGATTTAAAACTCAAAATTGAAATGATAGCAAAACCTAATGAAACAAAAATCAACCCAAATACCATGGGTTCGCTTCGTTCAATTACTACAACACCTGCTTCATTCTGCACCACCGGAAACCACATATATAAACCGCCCATAATTAAGGCTGAAATAATTAAATAAATGGTTTGTATTCGCTGTAACATATAGTTGTTTTGCTCTATGAAGCAAAAATAGGATTTCTTTTTAAAAAAATTACAAGCAAAATTTAAAATATTATTGTATTATTGCATTATCTATTCGTAACCACTTCAATAACGGTTACTTAGTCTTCAAAAAAAATATTCAATAATAAAACCTTCTCAAAGGCTTCAATTTATTATAATTAAACACACACAATTTTTACATGTTTGAAATTTCAGAATTAAAAGCAAAGAAGCTACCTGAACTTCAGGAATTAGCAAAAAAACTAGATGTACCTAAATACCGCAGTTTCAAAAAACTGGATTTAGTTTATCAAATACTAGATTACCAAGCTGCGAATCCTGCAGCGGTAAAAGAAATCGCAAAAGACGATTCTGCCCCAACACCTAAAAAAGAGGCTTCAAAAGAGAACAGTAAAGCTCCACAAGAAAATAAGCCACGTCCTCGACCAAAGCGTACTGATAAGAATGACAGTCGTAACCAGAAAAAAAGTCAAGGTCCAAAAAACGACGCTAAAACTTCTTCTGATTCTGATAAACGGAATAAAAACACGAGTGACAACAAGAAGAATGACAATAGGAAAAATACCAATAAGAAGGAAAACACAAATTCTTCCGATACTAGAAAAAAACATCCTAAGTCTTCTAATAAAGACAATTCGAACAAAAATCACTCAAAAGACAACCGTAATAACGGTAATAAAGACAACCGAAACCGCTATAAAGAGCCTGACTATGAATTTGACGGCATTATAGAAAGTGAAGGGGTTTTAGATATAATGCAAGACGGTTACGGCTTTTTGCGCTCTAGCGACTACAATTATTTATCGTCACCTGATGATATTTATGTATCGCAATCGCAAATACGCTTATTTGGTTTAAAAACTGGAGACACTGTTTTTGGTGAAGTACGCCCTCCTAAAGAAGGAGAAAAATACTTCCCTTTAATTAAGATTTCAAAAATTAATGGTTTAAATCCACACGTAGTACGTGATCGCGTTGCTTTTGAGCATTTAACACCATTATTTCCACAAGAGAAGTTCAATATTGCAGATAGACAAAGTACTATTTCAACAAGAATTATCGACATGTTTGCCCCTATCGGGAAAGGACAGCGTGGCATGATTGTATCGCAGCCTAAAACAGGTAAAACAATGTTATTAAAAGACATTGCCAATGCGATTGCTGCTAATCACCCAGAAGTATATCAAATAGTTCTTCTTATCGACGAACGTCCTGAAGAAGTTACCGATATGCAACGAAATGTACAAGGTGAAGTAGTTGCTTCTACTTTTGATAAAGAAGCCACAGAACATGTTCGGGTAGCAAATCTTGTTATCGACAAAGCAAAGCGCCTGGTTGAATGTGGCCACGATGTAGTAATCCTATTAGATTCTATTACACGCCTGGCTCGTGCATACAATACCGTACAACCTGCCAGTGGTAAAATATTAAGTGGTGGTGTAGATGCTAATGCATTACATAAACCAAAGCGTTTCTTTGGTGCTGCTCGTAACATTGAAAATGGTGGTTCTTTAAGTATTATTGCAACTGCGCTTACTGAAACTGGATCTAAAATGGACGAGGTTATTTTTGAAGAATTTAAAGGAACCGGTAACATGGAACTTCAATTAGATAGAAAGATATCGAATAGAAGAATCTTCCCTGCGATCGACCTTACTTCTTCCAGTACTCGTAGAGACGATATTTTACTTGACGACAATACAATACAACGTATGTGGGTGTTGCGTAAATATCTTGCCGATATGAACCCTATAGAAGCTATGGAGTTTATTAACGACAAAGTTAAGCGTACCAAAAACAACGAAGAATTTTTAGTCTCAATGAACGGCTAAAAGCACCTTCCATTCATATTATTAAGCGGGAAATACAAAATTGTATCTCCCGCTTTTTTTGTCTATTCTTTTAATCAATAAATCAACACACTGACACCGTTTTTCTAATTACAGTATGATTTCATAAAAACACTAACTCCTCTTACTTAAATTCCATTATAGGATTTTTAATTATAGTAAAAGATATATTTATTACAGAGTCTACTCGCCTAGGTTTATTGGTTTAGTAATGGCAATTTTAGCACATGCTAATTACTTCTAGCTAACACAATTAAACCTCCAGTAAAACTTCTTTAAAAACACTCAATCTGTTTAAAAAAGCCGCTTATGAGTTCACATAAAAAAAGCCTCGCAAGAAGCGAGGCTTATAAATAATAATTGTAAGAAATAAGTAATTACTTCTTAACGATTTTTTCAGTCAATGTACCTGCACTAGTTTCTAATGAAAGGATGTAAACTCCTTTTGCAAGGTTTGCTACGTTAATTTGACCATTTGCCAAAGAAACATTAGATCTCTTACCTAATACATCATAGATAGCAACACTATTAACTTCAACAGTAGCTGGAGTTTTAATGTTTAATACATCAGATGCAGGGTTAGGGAAGATAGAAACCTGAGAAAGCTCATTGTTTCCAACTCCTAATTCAGGACTTAAAACTGCATTTAGAATAAAATCATCCATAAACGCGCCAATATCTTCAGTTGGTGTAGGTGTAGCTATACCACAACCTGCACTTGAAAGGTAAGAAGGAGCTGTTTCTCCTAATGTATTTTGACCAATACGGAAATTCACAGCTTCATCATCATCCATAACCTCAATAATTATCTCGTCATCTGGCTGTACATTGTACGGCTCATCCAAAGTAACTACTAATTTTGTACCTGCATCAGCTTCAACCACTGGTACTTCTTGAGTTGTAATTAGGGTAAATGATCCAGCTGGAAAAACATCATCTGAAGAATACAAGTTAACAGTCACAGTGTAAGGAGCTACAGCAAAATCAGCAGTACCTACTCCAAATTCAATTGATGTAAGAGACATAGCTTCTGTTACACCAAACTCAGAAGGTGTGTAAGATCTCCAAAAACTGTTATCAGTAGCAATACCAGTTTCTTGGCTAGCACAAGCTACCCCACCTTCAATAGTAGACTCATCAGTGGAATGAGAAAGGACAGTTTGCCCCGTCATAAATGTTGTTGCTGCCAATGCAACAAGCAATAAAGTAATTTTTTTCATAATAAAAAGTTTAAAGTTTAATATTCTGTTAACAAATATAGTAAAGTGGCATTAAAAACAAGTGTATTTTAAAAAATTATATGTTAAAAAACACTATGAAATCCTACCTTTGCTAAAAAGCCATATAATAATGAAGAAATTTTCCTGCTTATTTTTAATTTTCATAATACTAGCTTGTTCAAAAAACCAAAAAAAAGTACAAACATCTCTTACTACGGTATTTGAACGTTCTAAAGGCATAGAGACTGCCACTTATAAAGAAATTCTTGACTTTTACGAAAGTTTAGCAGACAAACACACTTCTATCGCATTGTATAACATGCAAGGCACCGATTCTGGAGAACCTCTTAAATTAGTTACTTTTAATCCTAACCGCAGTTTTGAATCTGAATTTAAAAATCGGGAGGATAAAATAGTTTTACTTATTAATAATGGCATTCATCCAGGCGAACCTGACGGCATAGATGCTTCTATGTTATTATTGCGTGATTTAGCTGAAGGAAAGATAAAAACACCTGAAAATGTAATTATTGCGGTAATACCTGTTTATAATATTGGAGGAGCTTTAAACCGAAATAGCACTAGTCGCACCAATCAAAACGGCCCCAAAGAATATGGTTTCCGTGGTAATGCCCGTAATTACGATTTAAATCGTGACTTTATAAAAGCCGACACCAAAAATGCCAAAGCATTTGCTAATCTATTCCGAACGGTAAAGCCTGATGTTTTTATCGATAATCACGTGAGCAATGGTGCCGATTATCAATACACGCTTACCCATTTGTTTACACAACATAATAAATTGGGAGGAGAATTGGGCGCTTATACCCATAATTCATTAATGCCACAATTGGAAGATTCACTTCAGCAAAAAAAATGGGATATCACACCGTATGTAAATGTTTTTAACCGAACGCCCGAAAGTGGTTTTTCTCAGTTTAAAGATTCTCCACGCTACTCCACTGGCTATACAACTCTTTTTAATACTTTGGGGATGATGGTAGAAACACATATGTTAAAACCTTATAAAGATCGAGTTGAAGGAACCTACGAGCTTATGAAAAGCATGATCAATATTGCTGATAAAGATGCAGAACTTATCCATCAATTACGAAAATCAAATCGCTTAACATACAAAGCTGGTGTTACCTATCCCGTTCAATGGCAAATAGACAGCAGTAAAACGTCAACACGAGACTTTAAAGGATATGAAGGTGAAATGATCGATAGCAAGATTACTGGTGCCAAACGATTGAAATATGACCGAAATAAGCCCTTCACTAAAGAAATAACTTATTACGATTATTTTAAACCAAAGAAATCGGTTACCATTCCAGAGTCCTATATAATTCCAAAAGGATATTGGAATGTGATTGATTTATTGAAACAAAATAAAATTGAACTTGAAAAAGTAAAGAAAGACACAATACTCACTGCGGAAGTCTATAGAATCGAAACTTATGAAACGGTAAAAAACCCGTATGAGGGTCATTATTTACATTATAACACTAACGTAAGCAGTAAAACGGAAGATATTGAAGTAAAAAAAGGAGATTATATTGCTACAACCGATCAAGAAGGCGTTCGGTATTTAGTTGAAACCTTAGAACCCACCGCTACCGATTCATTTTTTAATTGGAATTTTTTCGACACCATTCTTCAGCAAAAAGAAGGTTTTTCACCCTACGTTTGGGAAGATAAAGCAGAAGCTTTTTTAAATGAAAATCCAGAAATAAAGAAAGCCTTTGAAACCAAAAAAGAAAACGAACCTGCCTTTGCTAAAAATTGGTACGCGCAGTTAGTGTGGATTCATAAACAATCGTCCAATTACGAAAAATCACACCTTCGCTACCCGATCGTTCGGGTGGGTGGTTAAATATTCTTTCGGAAAAAGGAGCTTAATGTTTTCGTAGCTTTTGGTCAGTGCTTTTTGGGATTTTTCAAAGTTTTTCCACTTTACTTTTTTAATCCCTTCTTTTTCTTCGGGTCGTAATTCGCCCTCATAATTGCTATGCATTTTATACCCTGTCTCTAATACACATCTGACGCTGCCGACGACTCCTTACGTG
>CAJXPE010000026.1 GCA_913057965.1 uncultured Marixanthomonas sp.
GAGATGTAGAGAGGTCTCGTGGGCTCGGAGATGTGTATAAGAGACAGGTTGTTGGTTGCTACTACTGGGTGCCCATCTACCTGCTTCAAGTAGGGTTTTAACTTGCTTTTCTGAAATGGGAGTATCTGAAAAAACCCTTGGACTCCATCGTTCTTTAATTAATGGATAAATAGAATGTTCGGTTGGAGTTTCTTTTTCAATTGGTTTTGTTTGACTCATGCTTTTTCTTTTAAAGATAACAGGATTGCTAGCAAAACAAAAGGCTTTAAAAAAGATTTAACGATAGCTAAATTCATTTTAAAGCCTTTTGAGGTGATTCTTGATTGTTACGAATAAAAATTTTCCTCTTCTTCCATTCATTTAGTAAAAGAAGAGAAAATATAATCTATCCACCTAAACGTTCCTTAAAGTCGTTAATAATACCACCTTTAAGCAACACTCGTATTTGTCTATCACTCATACTGTGTTTTGTAGGGATTTCTATTTCGCCCGTTTCCTTTTTAACGATGACAGTGATTGTATTTCGATTTTTTACATCTTCTCGAAGGTTTTTAAATCGAATCATATCGCCTTGTTCAATTTTTTCATAATCATCGTTGTTATCAAATTCTAACGGTAAGATTCCGAAGTTCACTAGGTTTTGCCATGCAATACGAGCATAACTTTTTGCTAAAACAGCTACCTGACCTAAATATTTAGGCGCTAAAGCAGCATGCTCTCTACTACTTCCTTGTGCGTAATTAGCACCAGCCACAACAATATGACCGCCATATTGATCTTTTGTTTTCATAGCTCGATCGTAGAAAGTTGGGTCGATAACCGTATAACTGTATTTACTAATTTCAGGCAAGTTACTTCGAAAAGGAAGTACTTCTGCCCCAGCCTTTAATATTTCATCTGTTGAAACATTGTCGCCCATTTTCAATTGCACAGGTACTTCATAGGTATCCATTAGTTCATGGATATGTGGTATGGAAGCAATATTGGGTCCTTTTTTCAATTCAATTTTCGAAGTATCTTCTGGCGGCGCAATTAACATATCCGTTTTGATGATATGAAGTTCGGGAGCTACGTATTTAGGATATTTCATATCGTATAATTTCTCTAAATCACGCGGATCGGTAATTTTACCCGTCAATGCAGACGCAGCTGCCGTTTCGGGGCTACACAAATGCACCTGATCGTCTTTTGTTCCACTTCTGTCTGGGAAGTTACGCGGCATGGTACGTAAGCTAATAGTGCCACTTGCGGGTGCTTGTCCCATACCAATACACCCCATACAACCACTTTGGTGAAAACGGGCTCCAGCAGTAATTAAATTGGCAAACGTTTTATTCTCAATCATATTCTGAATAATCTGTCGGCTGGTAGGGTTTATATCAAAAGATACATCTGCATCGGTGGCTTTTCCTTTTACAATTGCCCCTGCAATCCAAAAATCACGCAATCCAGGATTAGCAGAAGATCCTATTACTACTTGACTTATCTTTTTTCCAGCTACTTCACTTACTGGCACTACGTTTCCTGGGCTAGTTGGCAGAGCAATTAATGGTACTAACTCGTCTAACACAATTTCTTCGTGTACATCGTATTCGCAATCTTGATCGGCTATAATTTCTCTCCAGTCATCTTCTCGAGTTTGGCTTTTTAAGAATCGTTTTGTTTCTTCATCACTAGGAAAAACGGTAGTTGTTGCACCTAATTCCGCTCCCATATTGGCGATAACATGACGGTCCATAGCACTTAAATGTTTGAGCCCATCACCATAATACTCTATTATTTTTCCAACCCCTCCTTTTACATCATGACGACGCAGCATTTCGAGAATTACATCTTTTGCACTTACCCAATCAGGTAATTTTCCTGTTAATTTAACGCCCATTACTTTAGGCATTTTCACAAAATAAGGTTGTCCAGCAATCGCTGCTGCAACATCTAAGCCCCCTGTTCCTATAGCGAGCATTCCTAAAGAACCTGCAGCACACGAGTGACTATCGCTACCGACTAAGGTTTTACCAGGTTTTCCGAAGCGTTCCATATGTACGGGGTGACTTACTCCGTTTCCGGGACGACTAAACCATAAGCCAAATTTTTGTGCGGCACTTTGTAAAAACACGTGGTCATCGGCGTTTTTAAAATCGGTTTGCAGTAAGTTGTGGTCTACATATTGTACGGCCACTTCTGTTTTGGCGCGATCCAACTTCATAGCCTCCAATTCTAATTGCACCAAGGTACCCGTTGCATCCTGTAAAAGTGCTTGGTCTATTTTAAGACCTATTTCTTTTCCGGGAGTCATTTCTCCCTCAATTAAATGTTCTTTAATTAATTTTTGTGTTACGTTTAATCCCATTGTTCAAAGTTTTCCATTAAGTTATCTATTATAATGTGTTTCTGAAATCGGTTTAACATTAAATTATATTTTAAATAGGTTTATTCGGTAACTTTTAATATAATGACAAATAAATTCTACCGATATTTGAAGAAAATACCTTCTACTAACAAGCTATTTACTCTATGACCGTTTGGATCATTTTTATTGCTGTAATTATTGTCTTTTTGGCACTCGATTTGGGTGTGTTTAATAGAAATGCACATGTTATTAAAACTAAGGAAGCTTCTATCTGGACAGCCGTTTGGGTGAGTTTAGCATTGGCTTTTTCTGGGGTTATCTATTGGCTTTTTAGTAATGGAATGATTGAAAATCCTACGGGACTTTCCCCCAACAAAGCTGTAATTAAATATATAACCGGCTATTTAATCGAACTATCGTTAAGTATTGATAATGTTTTTGTTATTGCCGTTATTTTCTCATCCTTTAAAATTCCTGAAAAGTACCAGCATCGAGTTTTGTTTTGGGGAATTTTAGGGGCGATTGTTTTTAGGGCACTCATGATCTTCTTTGGAGTAGCATTAATTAATAAAATAGATTGGATTGTATATGTTTTTGGAGGATTCTTGTTGTATACAGCTTATAAAATGTATTCTTCTGATGAAGGTGATTTTGAACCTAAGAAATCCCCGATGTATCGTTTTCTGCGGAAACTCTTTCCGGTAACCCATAAAATGGAAGGCGATAAGTTTTTTATTAAGAAAATGGGGATCCGTGCGGCGACTCCTTTATTTGTAGCCCTGATGGTTATTGAATTAACCGACGTGCTTTTTGCTTTAGACAGTATTCCTGCTATTTTAGCCATTACAGCCGACCCTTTTATTGTATTCAGTTCAAATATTCTAGCTATTCTTGGATTACGATCTATGTATTTTTTAATATCAAGAATGCTTCAAAAATTTCGATACATTAATTATAGTTTGGTGGTTATTCTTGCTTTCGTTGGGGTAAAGATGATTCTTTCACATCACGTGGAAATACCCGAATGGTTATCACTGTTGATCATTGTTTTGTCTTTGGCAAGTGGTATTATTGCCTCTATTGTTATCCCTTCAGAAGAAGCTCCTCTGCAAGAAAATTAATTCACAAAGTATTATTAAATCTTTGCCCTCTCTCCTACTGAATTGTATATTTAAAGAACAAAAAAATAGAAGATTATGAATATTAATTTTGAGTATGATAAAGTATCCGCAAGCGAACGTCTTGAAGCCCTTGCAACCGAGAAAATTAATAAATTGGTAAACAAATACGATTTTATAGTTAGAGCCGATGTTTTTTTTGAAGCCGAAAACACTTCAAATGATCAAACAGGAAGAAAAACAAAAATTCAACTGAGTGCTCCAGGACCACGATTATTTGCCGAAGAAAGCAAAGAAAAGTTTGAAATTTCGTTAGCAGAAGTGATCAATCAATTAGATAGACAACTGCAAAAACGAAAAGGAAAAATGAAAACACATTAAACATGAAAGACATGGGAGTACTCGCAAGAGATGACAAACAATTTACATTAATTTATAGCAGTAATACGCGCGTAGGGAAACACACGCTTAGCTACCTACAAGGTATTGAAGAAAAAGTGCATACTATTGATATTTCAAAAGTAAAAGTGCCAGGTACACAATGGGCCGAAGTAGCCGACGCGTTGGGGAAAACTATTGGCGATTTGGTTGATAAACGCATATTGGAAGATGAAGATACCAATACTTCAGATTTTGACTCAGATGATTGGATTAAAATTCTCCAAAACAATGACGGAGTGCTTACACAGCCTATTGCTATAAATGGTAAAAAAACGGTGCAAATTGTAAACCCGCCCGATGTGATGAACTTTTTTGGTGTAGAATCTGCTGGTATTGAAAAAACCATGCATACAGAAGAGCCTAACATTAAACCTAAAACAGATGACGAGAGCTTTAAATAGAAGGTTTTAATACAAATTTAAAAAGCGCGGAATTGTACAATTCCGCGCTTTTATTTTATGTGTATGCTGTGTAAAAAATTAATTTTCTACTTTTCCTATGGGTTGCACTTTCTCTTTCATTTTTACGTATAGATTAAATTGGGGCTGGGTTAGAATATTACGCATTTCAGCAGACTCTTCTTGGCCTAAACTTAATATTCTATTTAATTTATCTCTACCTTCAGGCTTTTTACGTATAGCGTCATAACGTGGTAAAAACTCTTCTACTTTCTTTTTGAAGAGCAATTCCTGTTTTGAAGTTAAAGACAACTCTGCGTTATACGTTTCGGTTAAGGCGTCTGCCCTAATTTCGTAATTGTCGGTATCTTTTTGTAAATAGGGATCTTGGGAAAAGGCGGTAAAGCCAATAAATAATGTAATAAGTATTAAAAACTTCTTCATCTTGTTACTTTTTATAGTAATGTATAGAAAAAAAGAAAACCGCTCAAGAAAACAAATACCTTTAACGCTTTCGTTAACAGTGCTTAACATTATTTTACATGAATTCAATAGATTTCTTGCGCTCAGTAGTAAAATCAGTAGTTTTGAAAGATGCAGGAATTAGAACATAATCACTACCTTTTATACAAACCGTATGGTTATTTAAGTCAGTTTGTAAATAATGGCCCTAAAAAAAATACTAAAAAGTTGTTAGGAGAATTATATGATTTTGCTGAAGAAACCATGGCTATTGGTCGTTTAGATGAAGATAGTGAAGGACTCCTGCTTCTTACAACTGATGGGAAAGTAAGTTATGATATTTGCAGCGGTGCGATTGAAAAAGAATATTATGCACAAGTAGATGGCGTTATTACTCCGGCGGCGATTGAAAAACTACTAAAAGGCGTAGAAATTGGGTACAACGGAAAAAAATACCAAACAAAACCATGTAAGGCCTTTTTATTAACAGAACCACCTACCCTTCCAGAACGTGCAAAAAAGATTCGAGATAGTCGCCACGGACCTACCTCTTGGGTTTCCATAACCTTAACGGAAGGAAAATTTAGGCAAGTAAAGAAAATGACGGCTGCTGTTGGGTTCCCAACACTTCGGTTAGCGCGTGTCCGGATTGGAAAGTTGCATGTGAATAAGATGCACCCCGGTGAGGTTATCCTTGCTGAAAATTTATTAGTATAAAAAAAGCCAAATGGTTTTTTCCATTTGGCTTTCAATATTAAAATCTATTTACTCTTTATTCAGAAACAATTGGTAGTTTGATCATGGAAGGATATTCCTTGGAATGGTGAATGGTATTATGTGCTACCACACCTTCTTTTTCGTCATAATTGTTTCCTCCTGTGTTCAAATTACGTGCAAAACGCGGAAAGTTGCTGCTCGACACCTCGATACGAATACTGTGTCCTTTTTTAAAGAAATTACTCGTACTCATAGGCGTTAAGTCTACTTTATAGACATTTCCTTCTTTCATAAATACTTCTTTATCGTAGCCTTCACGATACCGAACTCGCTGTATGGTTTCATCAAGATTATAGGCGCGCCCATCTGGATATACATCGATTAGCTTAATAGTTAGGTCGGTATCTTTTACATCACTAGAAAGATATAAGGTAGACTCGATAAAACCAGAAATTTCCATTCCTTCTTTAAGAGGTTCACTTGTATATACTAAAATATCTTCACGCGTTTCCATCGCTTGCTGATCAAAAGCGCCACCTTCTACAGCGTTTCCGGTACAACAAACATTTCCACCGTGTGATTTTACTGGATCCATAGGATCGTATGTAAACGAGTCGGCATTATCCTTTTTGCCGGGTTTCTTATAACTCAATGTACCATCGCCGTTTAAGGTATTTGCCTTTCCGTCGCTATGTAAGTACATCGTGGTCATTTTTGCATTTTTGGGTGGCCATACTTCCGAAGCTTGCCACTCATTGCTTCCCATAGTGTAATATTGAACGCGCGGTGTTTCTTTTTTGAAATCATTATCCTCACCTTTTAACCACATGTCGAACCAACCGTAGATTTGCTCTTCATAATTTAACGTAGCATCTCCAACAGGGCGTTCTCCTACAATAGTGTTTTCAGTAGCTCGTGTATAGGCACAGTGCAATGTTGGTGCGATAATTAAGTATTGGTTGTCCCGAATTTCTTTGCTTTTACCGTTATTTCGTACGTGATTGAACAACGCTAAGTTTGGACTTATGGAAACATCATACCAAGATGTAAACCAAAAGCTGGGAACGCCAATTTCCATATCGTCATGGTATAAACCACCTTCATACCAAGCTGGGTCGTTTGGTTTGCGACGTACCATTTTATCGAATATTTCTTTTTTTCCGTGTATGTTTTGCAACATGTCTTGGATAGGTAAATGTGCTAAAGCCTCGGACATATCAATTTCTGGATTCTCTGGTGCTAAATCGTAAAAGCGTGAGATACGGATTAAATCTTCCTGCGTAGCACCTTCCGGAATTCTAGGTTTAAATTTATCCTGCTCTACTCCATACAACCAAGCAAAGAACAATAATTGCTCAGCACCTCCACGATACCAATTTCCTTGTTCGTGGTATTCGCCTACTGTTCCAATTCCTGCTCCATAGCCCATCGGTATCATAGCTGCGTGAGAGGGATGATCTAAGGCTGCGACAGCCATTTGCCATTCAGCCGTTGATGAGCATCCTAAAGTTCCTATTTTTCCGTTAGACCATTCTTGGTCTTTCATCCATGTAAAGGCATCATATCCATCGGTTAAAGGCACTCCCAAAATATCCCATTCTCCTTCTGAAAAAAAGCGTCCCCGTTCGTTTTGAACTACGTATGCATATCCATGTTGGATAGCTTGTAATGCTGCATTCGCAGTACGTTCACTTTTTTCACCATCTCGCCATGTATTAAAGTTATAGGGAGTTCTTGAAAAAATAATAGGTACTTTTTTATCGGTTTTTGGTCGATAAATATCAGTAGCTAATCGAACACCATCCCGCATGGGCATCATCACTTTTTGATCGATTATGGCAAGTTCTTCTAATTGTTTAAATACATCTTCTTTTTCTGTCTCTTCCTGTGCAATGGTAAGATTACAGCTAGTTAAAGCTATAAAGAGAAACAAAAAAAGTTGTAGGGGTTGTTTTTTCATAAAAAGGGTGGGTTTCAAAATGAGTACCTAAAATTATAAGAAAAATAGTTCTAGCTATTGAGAAAAGTCAACTTTAACACCATTCTCTTTTTAATTTATTTGCTAAAATCTCTGAACCATTAGAGAATGAAACCTATAAAATCTTGTTATAGTTTGTTTATAAGGCGTTAAAAGCAAAGTGTTTTTTATGAATTACTCGTACTTTAATAAAAAATTTGAAAATTATGGATGCTAAAGACAAAAATAAAAAGGGAAACGAAAAGGGAAATAGTAAAGACACGACCTATAATTCTGATGTTACCAAACACGATTTGGAATTATTAGGACAAGATCATATTCATGGTGATGGTGGTGATGACCAACAATTGAAGGAACGTGCACAAAAAATTGATTTTACTGGAAAGAACCTAGATGTTCCAGGTAGCAATACAGCAAAAAAAGGACAAGGATCTAATAAGCTAAATGACGAAGAAAACAAATTACACAGTCAAGGTGGCGACAGTAATGAAAATTTGGAGCGAGATGATGCTTCCAAAGGATAAGTTTTAAAGAAAAAATAAAGATTTAAGACCCAAGAATCAAGACAAGAAAGATTTTATAATTTTTTGATTGCCAATATAAATAGCATCTTGTCTTGATTATTGAACTTATATAGTCCCGATAGCAATATCGGGACTTTTTGATTTATAAATCTTCAGCGTTGGCAATCATTTCGGCAACGTCCATTACGGCGACGTCCCCTTCTTTGTCTTTTCCTTTAACGCCATCTGTCATCATAGTATTACAAAATGGACAAGCGGCGGCTATAACTTTTGGTTGTGTTTCCAGTGCTTCTTCAGTACGTTCAATATTAACGTCTTTATTGCCTTCTTCCGGTTCTTTAAACATTTGTGCTCCACCAGCGCCACAGCAAAGCCCACGGGATTTGCAACGTTTCATTTCGACTAGCTCGACTTCCAACTTACGAAGTAAATCGCGAGGGGCTTCGTATTCGCCATTAGCGCGACCTAAATAACACGGATCGTGGAAAGTGATTTTTTTTCCTTTAAACTTTCCACCTTCTACTTTTAACCTTCCTTCGTTTAAGAGAGATTTTAAAAATTGGGTATGATGAACTACCTCGTAGTTACCCCCTAATTCAGGATATTCGTTTTTAATCGTATTGAAGCAATGTGGACAAGCGGTTACTATTTTCTTTACTTCATAGCCGTTTAACACCTCAATGTTAGTCATTGCTTGCATTTGGAACAGAAACTCATTTCCAGCACGTTTTGCAGGATCTCCGGTACAGCTCTCTTCAGTCCCCAATACAGCAAAATCCACTTTAGCGTTGTGCAAGAGTTTTACAAATGCTTTGGTTATTTTTTTGGCGCGATCATCAAAACTTCCGGCACAGCCTACCCAAAACAATACTTCGGGTTTTTTGCCTTCTGCCATATATTCGGCCATTGTAGGTACTTTTATAGGTTCACTCATGGTGTCTCTTTATTTTATTCTTTAAAAACTTGAATGGTTACTTTTTTATCAATCAAGTCTGTAAATTTTCCTTTATATCGTGTTGCTTTTACCAAGTGATTATCAATCCAGTGATAATTCCCGCCGCGAGGCTTTCCCATTAACAAGGAATGGTATTTAAAACCGTGTTTGTTAAGCCACGTTTCAGTTACTTCTCGGTGATCTTCAGTTCTAGACGTAAAAAAACAAATTATATGACCTTGGTCGTACCAATTATTTAATGTTTTTAAGGCATCTGGAAACGGCTCACACGTTGCCATCCGTTCGGGCTCTTCATTAGGGATATCATCTGTAATGGTTCCATCGATATCAATCAAGTAGTTTTTTATGTCTTTTGGAAGAATAGGGCTTACATGTTCTCCACCTTCCACTTTATCGTGTAATAACTTTTCGACTCCTTCTTTCTTCATACTACATTTTTAGGCTTCGTTTTTCCAGTTTAAACGGTCCATTTGGTTGTATGGCCACGGTGCACCGTTGTTCTCAATGTTAGTCATTGCCACATTTAATTCATTAGGTGCGGCAGATTGTTCCATTACCAAATATTGGCGCATGTCCATAATGATAGAAAGTGGATCGATGCTTACTGGGCAGGCTTCTACACAGGCATTACATGTGGTACATGCCCAAAGTTCTTCACGTAATATGTAATCATCCAATAATTGTTTTCCATCAGGCTTGAACTCTCCATTTTTGGTTATGTTTTTACCAACTTCTTCAATACGATCACGGGTGTCCATCATTATTTTACGAGGCGACAACTTTTTGCCGGTTTGGTTGGCGGGACATTCACTGGTACAACGACCACATTCGGTACAGGTGTAGGCGTTTAGCAACTGGATTCTACTCAAATCCATCACATCGCTAGCACCAAACTTTTCAGGTTCTCCATCGGTTTCATCTTCTGCAGGGGCTGCAAACGGATCGGCATTAGGATCCATCATTAATTTTACTTCATTGGTAACCGACTCTAAATTTTTAAATTTTCCTTTTGGAACTACTTTTCCGAAGTATACATTAGGAAATGCTAATAAAATATGAAGGTGTTTTGAAAAGTATAGGTAATTTAAAAACACCAAAATACCGATAATGTGCAACCACCAAGCACCACGTTCGATTAGTATTAGCGTGCTTTCTGAAAGACCGTCAAATAATGGGGAAATTAAACTACTAATGGGAAATGAACCGGCTTGAGTGTAATGGGCAGCACCCATTTGTTGTAGTTGTAAATCGGTTGCATTCATGGTTAAGAATAAAACCATTAGTACCATTTCAAAATACAGAATATAATTGGCATCGTCTTTAGGCCAACCTTTCATTTCGCGCGACCAAAAGCGTTTAATTTTTTGAATATTTCGGCGTATCCAGAAAACAATTACACCTACTAACACTAAAAGAGCTAATATTTCAAAAGAAGCAATTAAGAAGTTATATACAGGTCCTAAGAAAGACAGTACTCTATGTGTGCCAAAGAGACCGTCAATAATTATCTCGAGTACTTCAATGTTTATAATGATGAATCCAACATAGACGAAAATGTGCATAATCCCAGATACTGGTCTTACGACCATTTTAGATTGCCCTAAGGCAATTCGGATTACATTATTCCAACGTTGCTTTTTATGATCTGAGGCGTCAATTTCACGACCTACTTTTACATTTCGGATTACTTTCCGAATATTAAATGTAAAGTAGCCAATACCGGCAGCTAAAACTATAAAAAATAGAATGTTAGGTAGATATTGCATCATTATTTATTAGGATCTTCGGGTTCTGTATAATTTTTAGGTTTTTTTCCGAATAAGGAAAAATGTACATAACGCTTAGGGTTAAGCTTTAAATCTTGCAATAGCTCCTCCAGTTGACGGGAAGCTCCTTCTAAGTTAGTATACAATTGATCGTCTTTTAACAGTTTGCCCACACTGCCTTCTCCATTTTCCATACGGGTTACAACGGTATTTAATTTTGAAGTCACAACTTCTAAATCTCTAACCATTTGACCTGTTTCTATTTGAGCCAGCGAGTCAGAAAGACGTGCAAAATTTTCTGCAGTAACATCTAAATTGGAAAATGTCTTATTCAATTTTTCTTTGTTATCGCCTAACAACCCATCTACATTAGCCGTTATCCCTTTAAATGAAGCAGAAGCATCTGTTAGGGATGCAATAGCTTCTTTCAGGTTTTTACGCGTATCTTCATCAACAATGGCGGTAAAACTAAGCAATAACGTGTCTAGTGTGGAAAGTGTACCATTTACTTTTTCCTCTAATGGCCCTAAACGCTCGGTAACAGCGTCGAGCATACCTTTTTCTACTTCACCTTTTAAAGTGTCGCCAGATTCGGCAAGGTTTCTTGGGTCGTACTCTGGATAAATACCTAGGGACTTCCCTCCTATTAATCCGCTACTATAGATGCGGACTAAACTATTTCTCGAAAAATCAAAATCGTTTTCTACGGTGAATTCAACTATTAAACCGCCTTCTTGATTTTCAAAACCGATATTCTGAATTTTCCCGACTTTTAAACCATTAATGGTGACAGGAGCCGATTTGGAAAGACCTTCTACATTGTCATATTGTACATAAAAAACACGGTGTTTTTCAAGTAAGTTACTACCTTTTAAATAGCTGTAACCAAATATAAATAGCAAGATGGCTCCTATGGCAAGGATCCCGGTTTTAACTTCTCTGGATAATCTCAATGGATGTTTTTTAGGGTTTAAACAAATTTAGAAATAAATATAGAAAAACCTTGCTATTTCTGTTGTGTTTTTAATACGTGAGAGAGTTTTAATTTTTTACCATCCTTAAATGCAACTATGTAACAAGTGGAGTACCCTTTTTCTTTGGCGAAGGTTTTCATGAGTTCAATTTTGTTATAATCTGATGATTCGCCATAATAATATTTATACATACCCCCTTCTTTATTTCGGCTAACATCTTTTAATCCTTTAAAGTTTTTGGGTTCCGTGCTTATTTTTTTTCTTGCTGCAGCTAATTGTACTTTAAAAATGTAACCAGGAAAAATTTTTTCTTCAGTAGTGTCAATGGCATTATCTATTTCTTCTTGGGTAATCACTGGATTTTTAGATTTACTTGTTGCGAGGTCTAAGTTTTTCTGATATGATAATACACCCTCTGCTATGGCACCGGCCATTTCTTTTTGCCCTTTTTTTGAATTTAAATAGGCTCCCTCGCTGTCATTGGTTAAAAATCCCGTTTCAACCAAAACACTCGGCATATAACTTTGGTGCAGTACAATAAACCCTGCTTGTTTTACACTTCGGTCATGCCGATTTAATTTATTCGTAAAATTGTTTTGTATTAAACCTGCCAACATGATACTTTGGTCTAAGTATTCTTCTTGCATCAAGGTTAGTCCTATAAAAGACTCTGGAGCATTAGGATCGTATCCAGCGTAGTTTTCTTCGTAATTTTCCTCTAAAAATATTACCTCATTCTCTTTCTTTGCAACATCAAGATTACGTTTGTTCGCGTGTAACCCTAATACAAACGTTTCAGTTCCATAAGCTTGCGAACTGTGTGAATTACAATGTACCGAAACAAATAAATCGGCATCGGCTTTATTGGCAATTGCGCCACGAACATATAAATCGACAAATTTATCGGTCTTTCTAGTATAAATAACCTTTATATTTTCTTTCTTTTCAAGAATAGCACCTACCTCTAATACAATATTTAGCGCAATATTTTTTTCTCTATATCCGTTACCGGTATTACCACTGTCATGACCGCCATGCCCTGCATCGAGGACGACTACAAAAGGTTTTGTGGTATCATTATTGTTTGTGGAAAAGGAAAAACTTATGGCGACACAAATAAAAAATACGAAAAAAGGTATATGTTTCGTTTTCATAACGGTAGAACGGAGTATTTGTATTGATATTTTAAATATTGAAATTTTCAAAAACTAAGCCAAAAAATATGCTTAATTTTGAACTTTCAAAAACTAAGCCAAATCTACAAAAAATAGCATCGTAGCATTGCAAACAAATCGGCAAATTTTTTTAATTGTACTTGTTCTACTCCTGTGTAGCATAACGATGCACTCACAGGATATTCCTCCAAAAAATGAAGTGAATATCCCTGTTGAAAGCACACAAGATACTTTAAATCCAAGCATACTAAGCGTTACAAAAGAAGTAAACGAAGCAATTACCGATACGGTTAAAACAGATTCTGTAAAACCAAAAAAGGAACTGCTGACCGATGTAGTGGACTATTACGGAGAAGATTACGTTCACATAGACCGAAAGAAAAAGAAAGTCTATATGTATAACAAAGCCTATATCGTGTACGGCGATATGCGTATTGATGCAGGAAATATTATACTAGACTATAACAAAAACGAAGTATATGCTAAAGGGATCGACAGCGCTGGAGTGTACAGTCAGAAACCGGTATTTGTACAAGCTCAGAATGAAGTAAAACCAGATTCCATTCGTTTTAACTTTGATAGTGAAAAAGCATTGGTTTATAATTCGCGTACCGAGCAAAGTGGTTTTAACGTGATTGCTGAAGTAACCAAAAAAATTAATGACTCCGTTGTATTTCTTCGGAATGTGAAGTTTACCACCTCAAAAAACATTGACGATCCCGAATATTATTTTTATACTCGAAAAGCCAAATTTGTCCCCAAAAAGAAAATTGTAACTGGTTTGACCAACATGTACATTGCCGATGTTCCTACTCCAGTTGGATTACCGTTTGCCTTTTTTCCCTTAACTGAAGACCGTGCTTCAGGATTTATCATTCCAACTGTTGGAGAGCAAAGCCGCCGTGGATTCTTTCTACAAAATGGAGGGTATTATTTTGCCGTAAACGATTATTTAGACCTGACTTTTTTAGGTGATTATTACACGAATGGTAGCTACGGGTTACGGGCAGAATCGTCGTACGCAGTGCGATATAAATTTAGGGGAAATGTGAGCGTCCGGTATGAAAACTTGATAAATGGCGAGCGTGGTTTTCCAGACTTTAGCCAAAGCTCTGTGTACAATATTCGGTGGAATCACTCACAAGATCAAAAGGCGAGCCCGAGTTCTCGGTTTTCAGCATCGGTTAACTTAGGTAGTAGTCGGTATTTTCAACAGTCTATTAATCAAACCAATAATGCCAGTGCGTTGGTAAACACCTTGAGCTCCTCTGTTTCCTATTCCAAGACTTTTGAGGGAGAACCACAAGTTAACCTATCTGTTGCAGGAACACACTCACAAAACACCAACACGCAAACTATTAATATGTCCTTGCCCAATGTTACGGCAAGTGTATCCCGAATTTTTCCGTTTGCCCCTAAAACAGGAGCAAAAAAAGGAATTATAGACAATATCAATTTCCAGTATGATGTGGCTGCGGAAAATAGAATTCAAACAACAGATTCGCTCTTTTTTAAACCTGAAATGTTCGACAATGCTCAAATTGGGGCACAGCATTCTATTCCGATAAGCACCAACTTTAAAATATTAAATTATTTAAGTGCTTCCGCAAGTACGCGGTTTCAGGAAACGTGGGTGTTAAAAACTTTTAATCGACGATTTGACCCTACTTTCAATGAAGGAAATGGTGGAGAGGTTACAGACACTATTTCTGGTTTTGACAGGTACTCAACGTATAATTTTTCCACCAGTTTAGGAACGACAGTATACGGTACGTTCAACTTCGGAAAAGATAAAAAGATACAAGCACTTCGGCACGTGATTCGACCTTCTGTAAGCTATAGTATCAATCCGGCGTTTGACCAATATTATGATGAATATACAATTCCGGCTGAATTTGTTAGTGCAGACCCTGATGTAAACGACGAAGTGGTTGAATATTCGCGTTTTCAGAACACATTATATGGAGCTCCTAATAATAACTATTCAAGTAGTATAGGACTTTCTCTTAGTAACACGCTTGAAGCTAAAGTACGGAATAAAGACACCACTGCCACTGAACCCAAAAAAGTCAAGCTCTTAAATAATTTAAATTTTTCCACAGCTTATAATTTAGCGGCAGATTCACTACCCTTAAGCCCTGTAAATTTCAGTGGAAGTATTCCTGTAGTTGAAAGGTTAGACTTTAACTTTAACGGGAGTTTAGATCCGTATGCATTGAACAATAGCAACCAACGTATTGAAAAGTTTAACATTGATAATGGAGGAAGTCTCTTTAGGTTAACAAATGCCAATATTAGTGTGAATTACTCATTCTCTAGTAAGGATTTGGAAGTTGACTCTGAAGATAAGGATCGTTTTGATAATGAAACGTTCCGGAATGGTGGCCGACCCGATGATTTATTCGGTGATGTTAGGGACATAGATGATAATAGGCTTTACAAAGACGATAATGAGGAAGAAAGTAAAAAGGATAGAGCTTGGTATAATTACGACATTCCTTGGGATTTTAGGTTAGCTTACACGATGACGTATTCCAACCGACAACGAGAAAGTGAGATTTCATCGCAATCTCTTATGTTTAGTTCCAATTTAGAATTATCCCCTCGATGGACGGTGGGCGTTTCTTCTGGATATGACTTTAAAAATAAAGGAGTAACCTTAACGCAGTTCCGTTTTCAAAGAGATTTAGAAAGTTGGCAAATGAGTTTTAATTGGACGCCCATTGGCAGTATTAATACCTCTTGGTATTTCTTCATTGGGATAAAATCTTCCGTATTAAGTGATATTAAATACGATAAGCGAAGAGAGCCGGATCAGCAGTTGTAGGTAGGAAGATAGATGCTGGATGTTGGAAAAATTTGAATTTAAAAATTTATAGCTAAAATATTTGAGTTAAATTATAGCTGTAGTTTTGTATCGAAAACACGAAAACAATAAAAATTAATTAAGAACTTATAATAGATACCGACTTTTCGGAAAACTGAATATGAAAAAAATAATACAAACAGACCATGCCCCTGCTCCTATTGGACCTTATAACCAAGCGGTTTTAAAAGGAAATATGCTATACACTTCTGGGCAAATTGCAATCGACCCGAAAACCGGTAATTTGGTTACAGACGATATTAAAGCTGAAACCAAAATGGTGATGGAAAACATGAAAGCTGTTTTAAGCGAAGCCGGAATGACTTTTGAAAATGTGTTGAAATCATCGATTTTTATTAGTGATATGAATAACTTTTCAGCTATAAACGAAGTATATGCTACTTATTTTAATGAAGAAACAGCACCCGCTCGTGAAACCGTTGAAGTGGCAAACTTACCTAAGTTTGTAAATGTGGAAATTTCAATGATTGCTTCGCTTTAATCAAAAACAATCATTCTTCATTTTCTTGTTTGGTAGCTTGTGTATTAAAATCTACATGCACATCTTCTTCACCTGGTACAGAAGGAACTTTTTCTTTCTCTTCAGATTCTAATGTTAACTTTTTATTGAAGAGTTTATCTACCAATTCCCGGAAGGTGTCAAAATCTACCGAATAGGATATTCCAGCACCTTGTTCAAATATTTGATCTTCCCCAATAAATTGAAGGTCTGCTTGGCGATTGAAGAATTTCATACGTAGACTTCCATCTTCATTAACTAGCCATTGTACTTCAATATCGCCGGCCACAGCCGTTTCATTTACACCACCAACAGGAACCCCTACTTTACCATTAATTAAAATGCGTTCGTTAATTTGTGTAGAAAGCGTAATACCAAAACGGTCAGCTGTTTCTTGGTCCGGTAATCTGCTCCCTTGTGAGTAATCCAAACCTACACTAAACTTACTATCTTGATCGGCAAATAGCTCGTTCACCAAGCCAGAAACTCGCTCTACTAAAGCGCCAGTTCCAAGATTGGCTCCCCCATAATTATCATTTACAAAATTTCCAGAAGCAATTAAAAATAGAGCTTGTTTTTCCATGAGCTCTTCATTTTGCAATTTATAGTCTAATTCACTTTTAACAACAGAACTAACACGTGGAAATTCAATACGGAAATTTATGTCGGGTTGTATTAATTCTCCGGTAAGATCAACCAAGACTTCTACCGGTAGCTTGCGGTTAACTGTTGGATTATCAAGTAAGATAGACGGGTTTGCATCGGTTTCATACTTTGCTGTAAGGTCTAACTGTGCACGTTCTGGATCGCCATCCCAGTTAATACTCCCACCAGAAACCACTTCAATGTTTTTTTGTATAATACCTCCATATCTAAAATCGAAGTCGCCATCAATGACCAAGAAATCTCCCCACATATTAAATTTTCCTAAGGTATTCAGTTCAATTAATAGAATACCTGCTCCACGGCCTTTTAAGGTGGAATTATTTACTTTATCGACCACAACTTCTACTTCGGCTTTTTCGTTGATATCCAATTCAAAATTTACCGAAAGCCCTTTAGGTTCTTCGGTTAAAAGTGGTTCCCCGTTAATGCGAGCTTCTTTTTCTGCTGGAGAAAGGAATTTTATAAACGAATCATCCCCTATGGAAGCAACATCACTCAGTGGAATTTTAAAACTCGTGTTTTCTTCAGTCGTGGCTACCACATCGATCACTAACTCATCGATAGGGCCTTGAATTGAGGCGGTCCCATCAATAAATGCGGTTCCGTAATACAAAGCATCTTCATCTGGTGGTGTATCTAACACCAAAAGATTGTTTGAACTGATGTTCATGTCGAGCTTCCAATCGCCAAAATTTCTATGGGTTGCACTCCCTATAAACGTACCTTTTGTATTGTATTTTGTATCGGTTATGGTTATTGGGTTAAGGGCAATTTTATTTTTAGTAACTGAAATTTCCGCGTTATTTTCAAGGTCAAAATCTACATTTAAATACGGTACTTTTAAGCCGCTGTTTTCAAGTTTGAAACTTCCATCAATATTAGGTGACTTATAATTTCCGGTAACTTGCGCATTCCCGGTTATCAATCCTCTAATGTCAG
Organism: uncultured Marixanthomonas sp.; assembly: GCA_913057965.1. GTDB lineage: Bacteria > Bacteroidota > Bacteroidia > Flavobacteriales > Flavobacteriaceae > Marixanthomonas. The sequence continues at coordinate 17,850 of CAJXPE010000026.1, forward strand.
TAATTACATCGCCACCAAATGGACTAAAGGCTTGCATATTAAACTCGTTTAAGGCGATATCTAATTCAATAGTGGGATTTTCTGGAGAAACATCAATAGCACCTACTGCGTTAATCGATTTAACATCTTTGTTTATTAATGTAGTATTGATATTATATTTTGAAAGATCTTCGTTTCCTTTAATTTCCAAGCTCAAATCTCCAAAAGGAATTTCATTGATTTCAACGCCATCAATGCTCACGGAAGAATTAGGGTAATAGGCACCATTTTTCTGAAGGAAATCCAACTTTCCATTTACATTTCCTTTTAAACGAAGACTATCCACTTCAGGAGTGATATTACCAATATTTACATCACGGAAACGCAGCTTCAAATTTTTATAGGTTGAATCTCGTACCTCTCCTGCTAATTGAATGATTTCATCATTATGATTTAAGACCAACGAGTCGATACGGATGTTTTTGAAGTTATCATCGAAAACTACTTTGTTCAGGCTATTGTTATCCTCGTTTAAATACCACACGTTGTCCTTAAAGGTAATATCAGATTTTTTAACCCCAACTACAGATTTTCCTTGGGCGTTAATAGTATGATATAATGATAGATTAAAAAGATCCTCTTTCTTTTCTCCTCCTTTAAACTCAGAACGTACATACAAGGTGTCATTGATTGTTTTATTTATAACACTTAGGTCAATAATGTTATATACTCCTGTATAAACTGAATCTACCGAAATATAGGTGTTATACAGCGGATTGTTGTTGTCTACTTGAACATTAACCTTCCCCAAGTAATTATCATACAATAACAGTTCTGGAGAGCGAAAATCGAGTTTAAATTTAGATTGATCGGAAGACACCGATCCCTTTACACGCGTATTATCACCTAATTTTAACTGCGGCACAAAAAGATCTACTATTTTGTTGTACACTTCAAACTCATAATCAATGTATTGATTGGTGGTAACTTCTTCGGGAATATAGTTGGCATAAATACTACCAATACCATTTACAAAAAGGTTTGGAATGTCTTCTATTAAAAATCGCCCACTAATTTTACCGGTAATTATATCGGGTGAATTAATAGCGATAATACGTTCTTCTCTTTCAAAGGAAGAAGTTATTTCAAAATCTGCGAAGAAAAAATCTTCATCTGCGGTTTGGTAAAATGTTTCATTAAACGAAATGGTTCCCACAGCATCATCAATAGAGGTTCCATCCATATCCATTACTACCCTACCGGCAAAAACAGAAACACTATCTCGTTTAATAAGGTTAAGGTTATTCAGTTCTGCATATTCTACGTCAGCTTCAAAATCATATTGGTTAAATTCTTCTGAAACATCTATTAACCCTTTAAAATCAAGTTTTAAATTAGGATCATCAATTGTTAGGTTTCCATTAAAAACAGGATCTTTCAAGGTACCTGTCACTTCTATATTTTTATATTCATATCCTTCAAAATTAAAGGAAGAAATAGTTCCTTCTACTAACGTACTTACGGTTTCTTGGGTAAACCCTCGTCCTTCTATGGAGAGGTCTGCGGTTACTTTTCCTAAAGAAGTAGTAGCTGCTAATTTTCCTAAATTCAACCCGTTCAATATTACCTTTCCGTTGTAATAAGCATTATCAAAATCGGTTATATTGCCCAGTTCAATATCTGTTTTAGCACTTCCAACGCCTGTGTTAATATCACTATTGGTAATCAATTGAGAAGCTGTTAATGTGGTGTTCCCTCTAAAGGTAACGGTTCCAATATCTTTTAATTGATTGGGTAAGACATCGCCCAATACACGTGGTAAAAACCGGCGTAAGTCGTAATAACTTGTCTGTATGTTATGGTTTGGAGATTGTATGGAAAACGCATTGGCACCTTTAAACAGGTTTTTGAAGGTATAATTACCCTGTACAACCGTGTTTGACGTAGCTAACCGGGTATTTGTGATATTGAAATCATTTAAATTACCATTAAAATCAGTGTTGAGGACAATCGTCTGGTCTCTACCAAATTCATCATAAAAAACGTTTAAATCGTTTGTTGAAACTTCAGAGTCTTCAAAAGTGGCATCGATTTTCACATCGTTTTCAAAATCGGCCATTCCTTTTTCAGAATAATCTAAAATAATTTCTCCTTTAATTAGCGAGTGTTCTGTTTGAAGTACTAAATCTTTCAAATCCATTTTTTCTAAGGTATAGGAAAAATTAGATTGTAGATTTTTAATGGTGAACCCTCGTTTTGCATTTAAGGACAATTCTTCAATATTTGCATCAATATTAGGGCCGGTTATTTTAAAATCGTTTGCAAAAAGGTTTACTTGAGTAAGATCAAAAACTTCCGGAGAATCAAGGTTGTAGTTTGTAATTTTAATATGGCTATTCGTGAGTTTTACATCATTACTAAATAATGTAAAAGGATTCTCACTAGGTGGTTTTCCCGTATTGAATTTTTCAGCAAACAAAGAAAGATTGTCGGTTTCTTCGTCTTTATAGGTCGTAACGTAGAGTTTTGAATTGGTAAGATGGATGTTACCAAAACCAAGATCACCTTGTATTAAATTCTGAAAACTTACAATGTTAGTTTGTAGTTCTTTTGCATAGATGAGCGTATCTTGATGATGATCTGCAATATACACTTCACGAATATCAACCTCTCCTTTCCAGTTAAGGCCTAAGCGTTTTATATTAATGTCAGTGCCATAGGTTTCGTTCAAGTTATCAGTAACTTTGTTGGCAATATACGTTTGTACCGAAGGAATCGATAAAATAATGATGAGAAGCACAAGAAGCAGAACAATGGCTGCGAAGGTGCGAAGTATTATTTTACGAAGTTTTTTGATATGCTTTTATTGTTTTAATTTTGACTTCAACAAATATGCCTAATTTGACTGATAAAAATTGTTATATTCTCGGTATTGAATCTTCCTGTGATGACACGGCCGCTGCTGTTATTAACAACGGTGTTGTGCTCTCTAATGTTGTGGCTACACAACAAATACACGAAGAATACGGAGGCGTTGTACCCGAACTTGCTTCACGCGCTCACCAACAAAATATTGTACCCGTGGTGCACCAAGCTTTACGCAAAGCAAATATCGATAAAAAACAACTAAGTGCCATAGCTTTTACAAGGGGTCCAGGACTTATGGGTTCGTTGCTGGTAGGTACCTCATTTTCAAAGTCTTTAGCAATGGGATTGGGTGTTCCGTTAATTGATGTAAACCACATGCAAGCTCATATTTTAGCACACTTTATTAAAGCTGAAGAGCAAAACACACCAAACTTTCCTTTTTTAGCATTAACAATTAGTGGCGGGCATACGCAAATAGTAAAAGTGACCCATTATTTTGAAATGGAAGTAATTGGACAGACCATTGATGATGCGGTTGGAGAAGCATTTGATAAATCGGCCAAACTTTTGGGATTGCCTTATCCTGGGGGACCGTTAATTGATAAGTATGCTAAAAACGGTAATCCAAAAGCTTTTAAATTTACAAAACCGAAAGTGCAACCCATGGATTTCAGCTTTAGCGGATTGAAAACGGCTGTATTATATTTTGTTGAAAAACAAGTAGCTGAAAACCCCGATTTTATTTCAGAAAATATAGAAGATGTCTGTGCTAGCTTACAATTTACTATTGTCGATTATTTAATGGACAAGCTTAAAAATGCAGTAAAACATACCGGAATTACCGAAATTGCCATTGGCGGTGGAGTTTCGGCGAATAGTGGAATTCGAAGAGCATTAAAAGAAGCTGAAACCAAATACGGTTGGACCACTCACGTTCCTAAATTTGAGTATTGCACCGATAATGCAGCGATGATCGCGATAGTAGGCGAATTGAAATATAAACAACACATATTCGCAGATAATGATGTGTTGGCACAAGCTCGAATGAAATTATAACCTATGCAACTTTTCTATCACCCTAACAGTTCAGAAGCTTCAAAAGAAATCACTTTTGATAAAGAAGAAAGTCGCCATATTGGGAAAGTACTTCGGAAACAAGAAGGCGATGTGTTAGATATTACCAATGGGAAGGGTTATTTTTTTAAAGCCGAACTCACTATAGTAACCCCAAAAAAATGTATTGCTCGTATTACAGAAACTAAAAAAGAAACCCCACTACCCTACCAGTTACATATTGCGGCGGCACCGACAAAATCGAACGACCGATTTGAAACCTTTTTAGAAAAAGCTACGGAAATAGGCATTACCGAAATCACACCTATTATTTGCGATCATAGCGAGCGCAAAACGATAAAGCCTGAACGGTACGAAAAGATCATTCAAAGTGCGATGAAGCAGTCACTGAAAGCTTATTTACCTTTATTAAATAAAGCCGTTTCTTTGAAGGAGTTTCTTCAAAAAACTCATGAAGCTGTCTCTTATACACATCTGACGCTGCCGACGACTCCTTACGTGTAGA
>CAJXPE010000027.1 GCA_913057965.1 uncultured Marixanthomonas sp.
GAGATGTAGAGAGGTCTCGTGGGCTCGGAGATGTGTATAAGAGACAGGTCTACAGCCTTTAATCGCGCAAGAAAAAGTGAACCAATTTGATGAAAATGGCAAACGTGATGGCGTATGGGAGAAATATTATTCCGGTACTAAACAGCTTCGGTATAAAGGGACATTTAATCATGGAGAAGAGACGGGTACTTTTAAGTTTTACTGTGAAAACTGTAAGGAACAGCCTATGGTTATCAAAGATTTTTCGTCCAACGGAAATAACGCTTCGGTGCAATATTTTACCATAAAAGGAAAATTGGTGAGCGAAGGAACCATGGAAGGAAAAGATAGAGTGGGCGAGTGGGTATATTACCATGAAAACTCGAAAGCTATTATGACTCGGGAGCATTATAACAAAGGTAAATTAGAAGGGGTTAAAACTACGTATTATCCTAATGGAACTAAAACCGAAGAAACCCACTATCAAAACGGCTTAAAGCAAGGTGAAAACAACTACTATTCTCCAGAAGGGGTAGTGCTAAAAAAATTAAACTACGTAAATGATAAGCTAAGTGGAGAAGCTTTTTATTATGATGCTAACGGTACCATTACTATTAAAGGCTATTACAAGACTGGTAAAAAAAATGGTCTTTGGCAATATTTTAAAAATGGCAAAGTAGAAATGGAGGAAACGTACCCAAAGCCGGAAAAGCCAAGAAAACAATAAATAATTTCTTTTAGCGCAGGACGGTATAAATTTTGTTGTAATAACGATAGATTCAATAGATAGATCTTGTAATAAGGCCTTTCTAAAAATTGTATCTTTGCAACCAAAAATTATTTCCAGATTACTGATAAAATGAATGCACAAAAAAGAGTTGTTGTTGGGTTAAGCGGAGGAGTGGATTCCAGCGTAGCTGCATATCTATTGAAAGAACAAGGATATGAAGTTATTGGTCTATTTATGAAGAATTGGCATGATGATGCGGTAACCATTTCTAATGAATGCCCGTGGTTAGAAGATAGTAATGATGCCATGTTGGTGGCTCAAAAACTGGATATCCCTTTTCAAACGGTTGATTTGAGTGAAGAATATAAGGAACGTATAGTCGATTATATGTTTCGGGAGTATAAGATGGGTAGAACCCCAAATCCAGATGTTTTATGCAACCGTGAAATTAAATTTGATGTATTTTTAAAAATAGCACTGGATCTAGGTGCAGACTACGTAGCTACTGGTCATTACTGCAGAAAAGATGAAATAGAAAAAAACGGTAAGACTACGTATCGATTATTATCTGGAAAAGACCCTAATAAAGATCAGTCGTATTTTCTTTGTCAATTGTCGCAAGAACAGCTTTCAAAAACACTATTTCCTATTGGTGAAATTTTAAAACCAGATGTTCGAAAAATCGCTTCGGAACAAAACTTAATTACTGCTGAAAAAAGAGACTCGCAGGGTCTTTGCTTCATTGGTAAAGTAAGGCTTCCAGAATTTTTACAGCAACAATTAGCACCTAAAGAGGGCATTATTATAGAAGTCCCTTCGGGATATTCAAATTACAATAAAACCGAACCTGAATTTGCTTCCGAAGAAGAAAGATTACAATATCTTTCAGAAAAAAATAAGTATGCCATTACCGACGGAGCGGAAGTAGGAAAACACCAAGGGGCACACTTTTTTACCAAAGGTCAACGTAAGGGATTAGCTGTTGGCGGGACTAAAGAACCACTTTTCGTCATCGATACCGATGTAAAAGAAAACGTAATATATACTGGACAAGGAAAAAATCATCCTGGTTTGTACCGTCGCGGACTTTTTGTTAAAAATGAAGAAATTCATTGGGTTCGTGAGGATTTACGCTTACAAGTAGACGAAACCAAAGAAGTTATGGCTCGAATTCGGTATCGTCAAGAACTAGAAAAAGCAACCTTACACCAGACAGTCTCCGGACTTTATGTTATATTTGAAAACCCACAATCTGCCATTACTGAAGGACAATTTGTTGCTTGGTATCAAGAAGAAGAGTTGCTCGGAAGTGGTGTTATATCTTAAAAAAAACTATTATGAAAAAAATACTATTACTACTACTTACAGTTTTTTTAACGCAATTTACTTATTCGCAAGAAGACGCTCTCGTTTTTTTCGCTGATAAAGAAGGTGTTGCTGATGCGCTTGCAAACCCACTTACTATTTTAACACAAGAAGCAATTGATCGTAAGCAAATGCAGGGAACTCCTATAGATGAAAGAGATGTTCCTTTAAACGAAAATTATAAAACAGAAGTAAATAATACAACAGGTATAACCGTTTTTGCAAAATCCAAATGGATGAATGCAGTCTATGTGCGAGGCTCTGTTTCAAATATCAATGATTTATTGAATTTGGAATTTGTAACCGAAGTAGAGTTCGCCGATAAAGACTTAAATTTTAGAAGTTCAAATAGAGAAACTCCTGATAAATTTAAAATTGAAAATAAAAACACTCGAGTTGAATATAATTACGGAAATGCAACCAATCAAACCGAAATGTTGGCAGTAGATTTTCTACATGAAAATGACTTTACAGGCGATGGAATGGTGGTAGCTTATATGGATAATGGTTATCCAGGTGTATTGACAAACCCTGCCTATTCTACGCTTAGAAATGAAGGTAGGTTATTGGGAGGATATGATTTTGTTGCTAGAGAAGATGATTTTGAAGGAACAGGAAGTCACGGAGCAAGTACGTTTAGTGATGCTGCAGCTTTTTTAGAAGGTCAATTTGTAGGAACAGCACCAAACGCCTCGTATTATTTATTTGTTACGGAAGATGATTTTAGCGAAAGTCCATTAGAAGAAGCACTTTGGGTAGAAGCTTTAGAACGTGCCGATAGTCTTGGTGTGGATGTAGTTAATACCTCTTTAGGATATCAAGATTTTGATAATAGTAATTATGATCATAGTTATGAAGATTTAGATGGACAAACCACTATTGGTGCCCGTGGTGCAAATCACGCGTTTGATAAAGGGATGATATTAGTAACTTCAGCTGGAAATGATGGTTTTGGATTTACCTATGTAGGTACGCCAGGAGACGCACCAGGCGTTTTAACTATTGGTGCGGTAGACTCTAATGGAAACTTAGCAGGGTTTAGCTCTATAGGTCCAACGATTGATGGTCGCGTAAAACCAGATGTAATGGCACAAGGAGAGCTTGCTGCTGTTGTAGATCGCTTCGGAAATGTTACGGTTAGTAATGGAACCTCTTTTAGTTCGCCTATTATGGCGGGCTCTGTTGCTTCGTTTTGGCAAGTACGTCCAGAAACACCAAATAATGAGATTATGCAAATAATTAGGGAGTCTGCTTCTATGTTTAATAACCCTTCAGATGAAATGGGTTACGGAATTCCAAATTTTCAAGATGCTTATAATGCATTGGTGGAATTGGGAGTTGAAGACGAATTATTAAAAAGTAACTTTGCTTTATATCCTAATCCAGTAACAACTGAAGTAAACATTTCATTTCCTGAAAATTATTCCGAAGCAACCTTCACCGTTTATAATGTGTTGGGAGAACAAGTAAAAAGAGCCCATATTACTAAAAATAATAATCGAGTAGATGTGTCATATCTTTCTGCTGGGGTTTATATTGCAACTATTCAGACTGGAAGAGAGAAAACTTCTTTCAAACTAATTAAAAAGTAGTACTACGTGCAAAATAGAATTACTGAACTTTTCAAGATACAATATCCATTAATACAAGCAGGAATGATCTGGAACAGTGGCTGGCGTTTGGCCAGTGCTGTTAGTAATGCAGGTGGTTTAGGCATCATAGGTGCAGGTTCTATGTATCCAGAAGTGCTTTTGGAGCACATTCAAAAATGTAAAAAAGCAACCGATAAACCGTTTGGGGTTAACGTTCCCATGTTATATCCAGATATTGATAAGATTATTGATATTATTATAGATGAAGAAGTCAAAATTGTATTCACTTCCGCTGGAAATCCCAAGACTTATACACCAAAATTAAAAAAGCAAGGTATCACGGTTGTTCATGTGGTTAGCAGTTTAAAATTTGCTTTAAAATCACAAGAGGCGGGGGTTGATGCGGTAGTAGCCGAAGGTTTTGAAGCCGGAGGTCATAACGGTCGGGATGAAACGACTACATTCACCTTGATCCCAATGGTTAAAGAAAAAATTGATATTCCATTAATTGCAGCTGGTGGTATTGCCACTGGCCGTGGCATGTTAGCAGCTATGGTGTTAGGAGCAGATGCCGTACAAGTAGGGAGTCGTTTTGTGGCGAGTGAAGAGTCTAGTTCGCATCAAGCTTTCAAGAAAATGGTGGTCGAAGCCAAGGAAGGGGATACCATGCTTACGTTAAAAGAACTGGCGCCAGTGCGTATGCTGAAAAACAAATTTTTTGAAGATGTAATGAAACTTTACACCCAAAACCCCGAAAAAGAACAACTAATAGAACTTTTAGGCAGAGCAAGAGCCAAAAAAGGTATGTTTGAAGGCGATTTAGAGGAAGGCGAACTCGAAATTGGTCAAATAGCAGGATTGATACACGATATAAAACCTGCGACAACGATTGTAGAAGAAATGATAACTGAGTTTGAAATGGCGAAAAAAGAAGTTTCTAAACTTTAAACAGCTATTCCTTCTAATAAATAATCAGCCACTTCAATATTTTCTTTGTCGGTATGCAAAACAGAAACATCACCTGTTGTTTCAAGAATTACAGCTTTTACTTGACTCAGTGTGATTACATTGGCTTCTCTAAGCTTTGATTGTAATTCAGACTCTGTTACTTTCGATTTTTTTAAGTTCTCCTTTAACACCACACCATTTCGCATAATCATAATGGGTTTGTTTTCAATTAAATTTTCAACTGCTTTGCTTTTATAGCGAATGTAGGTGATTAAAAAATTGAGTAAGTAGAGAATAAGAAGTAGAACAGCGCCTACCAAAACCGAAGGGTTTCCTGTGTTAACCGTCATAGCAATTATGTTACCGATAGCAACAGTAATGACAAAATCAAACCCAGTCATTTTACTAAAACTTTTTAAACCAAAGATTCTTGTGTATAAAATTATTAGTAAAAAGATACAGGTGGTTCCAATAAATACTTCTGGGATTTCCGTTAGATTTTTAAAAAAATGATCGAGAGACATAGTGGTGTGTTTTTTGTTTTGAAAAGATACAGTATAAAGAAATAGGAAGGATATGAAACTTAATCAAAAAAAATAAATGCAGATAAAGCTTAAAAATTTGCTAATAAGAACAGGACTTGCCAAAAAATAGTAGTTAAATCCTATTACATTTGTTACTTTTGTGCATCTTAAAACTAAGCCATAAAACGCTATTATGAATTTACACGAATATCAAGGAAAAGAAATACTGAATAGTTTTGGAGTTGAAATACAACGAGGAATCGTTGCTCAAACACCAGAAGAGGCAGTTGAAGCTGCAAAAAAATTGACCGAAGAAACCGGAACTGGTTGGCACGTTGTTAAAGCACAAGTACATGCTGGTGGCCGTGGTAAAGGTGGCGGTGTAAAATTGGCCAAAAACCTTAAAGAGGTTGAAGATATTGCAGGTGAAATCATTGGAATGAATTTGGTAACACCACAAACTAGCAAAGAAGGAAAAAAAGTAAACCAAGTACTAATTACTGAAGATGTTTACTATCCTGGTGATAGCGAACCAGAAGAGTATTATATGAGTGTTTTGCTGAACCGTGCTACTGGGAAAAACATGATTATGTATTCTACAGAAGGCGGGATGGATATTGAAACTGTTGCCGATGAAACTCCTCATTTAATATTTAATGAAGAGGTAGATCCTACTTTGGGCTTAATGCCATTTCAAGCACGCCGGATAGCTTTTAACCTAGGGTTAAGCGGTAAAGCATTTAAGCAAATGACCAAGTTTGTTACAGCATTATACAAAGCATATACGGAGTCTGATTCTTCTTTATTTGAAATCAACCCGGTTTTAAAAACAAGTGATGATAAAATCATTGCTGTAGATGCAAAAGTAAGTTTAGATGATAATGCATTATTCCGTCATAAAGATTATGCAGCGATGCGTGACGTACGTGAAGAAAACCCAGTTGAGGTAGAAGCACGTGAAGCTGGATTAAGTTACGTAGATCTTGATGGAAACGTTGGATGTATGGTAAATGGTGCAGGTCTTGCTATGGCAACTATGGATCTTATTAAGCAAGCTGGTGGTGAGCCTGCTAACTTCTTGGATGTAGGTGGTACAGCAGATGCTGAGCGTGTTGAAACAGCTTTTAATTTAATATTAAAAGATCCTTCAGTAAAAGCTATTTTAGTAAATATTTTTGGAGGAATTGTTCGCTGTGACCGCGTAGCTCAAGGGATTGTAGATGCTTATAAAAATATGGGCAATATTGAAGTTCCAATTATCGTACGTTTGCAAGGAACCAATGCTGATAAAGCAAAAGAATTAATTGATAACAGTGGATTAGCTGTTGAAAGTGCAGTGGAGTTTCAAGAAGCTGCCGATAAAGTACACAAAGTACTATCGTAACATCGGTTAATTAAAACAATATATATTAAAACCTGAAGTTTTTCGCTTCAGGTTTTTTTGTGCTTATTTTTATGGTTTTAAAATGTCGTCTGCTAACTTTTGTATGATTTCCATGTCCTTTTCTGAATCAAAAGAAATTGCTTTTATTAATACTTTTAATTCTTCATCAATGGTGTTCATATACGAATTCTCTAGGGAAGGCTGTTGTTTTAAATAGGCAAGCATCCAGAGTAATTTTTGGGCAACAGTGGGATCATGAGAGCAATACGTGCGTAGTGACGCCATGACCTGATACAGCAATTCATCAAAATGTACAACTGCCATTTTTATGTAAGCAGTACCTTCTTCTGAAAAAACACCTAAGTCGTTTTTTTGCATTCGTAAGGCAAATAATTCGGTAAGATAATCAATACTATTTATGGCTGTTCCAGGATCGTTTACACCCGGAGACATAGCCCTGACAGCAATTTCGGTGATTTGCTTAAATGCGAGAACGTAATTATCTTGTATGTACTCACCTCTGGCAAAGTTCAAATTAGAGAATATTGATTTAACTGTTTCTTCATCCAGTTTTTTGTTGGACTTTAGTACGCGTATGTTTTTCAACACAAACAATCCTTTGGGTACAGTAATGTATATTTTAATATCGTGCTCTTTACAGATATCGATTATATTCTGCGTTGCTATATTCTGAAAATACCCACTTTTTGGTGATGTGTGACTATACCAGTTTTCAGTATTAGGAAATTCCTGAATTGTTTTCGTTTCGGCCTTGTTTTCACGGCTTATTACATGAGTCAATCTATTACTCGCCTGATTGTAAATGCCGTCCATAATATTATTAATCTGGATGCTTTGCGAAATATTATGAATGAAAAATATAAACGCACCTAAACAGATAATACTAAAAATAACTCCTAATAATATGGAAAACCCAGGGAGTGTAAATTTCTCTTCGCTGGTTTCAATACTAAATAGTGTAAATATATTATAGATGATAGTGCCTAAATAAATGCCCAATATCATTTGGTGTCTTTTGTTTGAAATCAAACCTGGGAGCAAACGGGGTGAGAAGTTACTAGACGCCTGGCTCAACAAAAGCATCACCATCGAAAAACTGAACACCATTAATGAAATAAGACCGCCTATACAAGTGCTTAAAACACTTAATGCTGTATCGCCATCTTCAACAACTAATAAAGGGAAAACTTCTATAAGTTTTCTTGAAATGCCTTCCTTTTCAGCGATAATCATTGCCAAAGCGAAAAGAAACCCTCCAAGGGAAATAAGAGTGGGATAAAAGGCTATTTTACTTTGTAACGTACTATAAAACGTACGGATTCTTATAAAAAATTGTTTCATATATAGTTCTATTGGCTTAAAGATAAATAGAAAACTTTAGTATTTCTGTATAATTTGAGTAATGTATTTGTCTAAAACTGTCAATTAGTCGTGTTTTATTGCATTAAAGATGTCAAAATGTCCTAAAAAGTAAATTGGAATTGGTTTTGTTATTAACATAGTACAATTAGAAAAAATAAAATAATTTTAAAATAAAATATTATGAACTTAGTTAGAAAAAATAGCAATTGGTTTCCTTCATTAATGGATGAACTCTTTTTAGAAAACAAATTAGATGTTCCCAATTATGAAAACTTTAGCATTCCTGCTGTAAATATTCAGGAAAAAAACACGAATTTTGTAGTTCAATTGGCTGTGCCTGGGTTACGTAAGGAAGATTTTAATATTGAAGTAGAAGATGATATATTGAAAATTTCTGCAGAGATTACTTCAGAAAATGAAGAAAACAGTACAGCAGACGAAACAAAATTTACTCGAAAAGAGTTTAATTACAGTAATTTTAAACGATCATTCACATTACCAGAATCTGTAAATGTTGAAGACGTAAACGCAACTTATAATAATGGTGTGTTAGAAATTACATTACCAAAAAAGAAAGAAGAAAAAGCATTAAAAAGAATGGTTGAGATTTCATAATTGAAATTTAATTTGGTTAGTTAGTTGAAATGACCACGCATTACTCAATCGGTGCGTGGTTTTTTTATGTTTATTACCTTTTTCTTCTTTTTCCACCAGTACTTTGTAAACGATTAGCTTGCGGTACATTTTTAGATTCTTCAACTGAACCTTGCAATTCCTTTAATTCTTGCTTAGTGAGGTCTCTCCATTTTCCAATTGGTAAGTTGCCTAATTCAATATTCATAATTCGAAGTCTTTTTAAAGCTGTCACTTCGTAACCTAAATACTCACTCATTCTTCTAATTTGTCGATTTAAACCTTGCATCAAAACAATCCTAAACGTAAATCGACTTATTTTTTCAACTTCACATTTTTTAGTAACGGTTTCTAAAATAGGAACTCCATTGCCCATTCGTTTAATAAAATCGTTTGTTATAGGGCGATCTACAGTAACAATGTATTCTTTTTCGTGTTTATTTCCGGCACGTAATATTTTGTTTACAATATCACCATCGTTGGTCATTAAAAGCAATCCTTCACTAGGCTTGTCTAACCTGCCTACATGAAAAATTCGCTCTTTGTGGTTTATAAAATCGACTACATTCCCTTCCACACGTTTATCGGTAGTACAAGTAATCCCAATTGGTTTGTTTAGTGCGATGTAAACCAGGTTTTCATTTTCGGTAATAAGCTTACCATCAACCCGTACTTCATCATCGGGCATTACACGGTCGCCTAACGTAGCCAACGTACCATTAATGGTAACCTTTTCTTTTTCAATTAAGGTATCAGCTTGTCTTCGTGAGCAATATCCACTGTCGCTAATGGCTTTATTAATCCGTACGGAATCGGGGTGATGTGTCATAGATTACAAAGATACACATTGTACAATAGTTAAACTTATTTAAAAAAAATAGCGAGCTAATTTTAATTGTTATATTTTGATAAAAAAACTGAAAAACATGGCTGTATTAGGCTCCATTATAAAAAGTGCAATTGATTTACGGGATAATTTAGTTACCGAAGATTCACCAGTAGAAGCACAAAAAAAAGTATTAAAGAATTTATTAGAAAAAGCGCAGGATACGGCCTTCGGAAAATATTATGGATTTAAAAGAATTTTAAATTCAGAAAATATAGAAAAACGTTTTTCTGAAGCAATTCCTTTTCACGATTACAATAAAATGACCAGCGAATGGTGGTGTCGTGTTCATGATGGTTTTGAAGATATTACTTGGCCAGGAAAACCCACTTATTTTGCTATAAGTAGCGGGACCACTGGAAAAACAAGTAAACGTATCCCCGTAACTGATGCGATGATTGAAGCCATTCGAAATACAGGTATTAAACAAGTAGGTGCTTTAACTAATTTTAATTTACCATCAGATTTTTTTGAAAAAGAAATCATGATGTTGGGGAGTTCAACCGATCTTGAAAAAAGAGATGAGTTTAAGGAAGGCGAAATCAGTGGTATAAGTGCAAGTAACATCCCTTTTTGGTTCCGCGGATATTATAAACCGGGAGAAGAAATCGCCAAAATAGCCGATTGGGACGAACGCGTACAAACCATAGCCGAGCGTGCCAACGAATGGGACATTGGGGCATTGAGTGGTATCCCTTCTTGGATGGAATTGATGATAAAAAAAGTGATAGAGCATAATAACTTGGATACTATTCATGATATTTGGCCCAACCTACAAGTTTATACCAGCGGTGGTGTAGCGTTTCAACCATATGAGAAAAGTTTTAATAAACTGTTGGCGCATCCCATTACCGTTATCGATACGTATTTAGCTTCGGAAGGATTTATCGCCTATCAGCAAAGACCTGAAACTACTTCAATGAAGTTAGTGACCGACAACGGAATCTATTTTGAGTTTGTTCCTTTTGAACCAGAATATGTAAATAAAGATGGTTCTATTACTCAAGAAGCTCCGGTTTTAAATATTTCTGAAGTAGAAAAAGATACCGATTATGTGTTGATTATGAGTTCTGTTTCTGGAACTTGGCGCTATTTAATAGGTGATACCATTGCATTTACTGACGTTAAGAAGGCTGAAATTATCATCACGGGACGCACAAAATTCTTTTTAAATGTAGTTGGATCGCAACTGTCGGTCAATAAAATGGAAACGGCCCTTCGCGAATTGGAACAACAATTTGACATAGAACTCCCTGAGTTTACTATTGCTGCGGTAAAAATAGACGATGAATTTTACCATCATTGGTATTTAGGTACAACAGCCAATATGGAAGGAGATAAACTTTCCGAAGCACTTGATACTGCTTTAAAAAAAGCCAATAAAAACTATAAAGTAGCTCGAGGTAAAGCATTAAAAGGAATAAAGGTGACTACCGTTTCACCCCAGGTGTTTCATGAATGGAGCGCCAAGAATAAAAAGAAAGGGGGACAAGTAAAAATGGAAAAGGTTATGGACGAAGAGAAATTTGCCGAATGGGAAGCGTTTGTAAAAACTACTCAGTAGCAGCTTCTTCTAGTTTTCCTTTATTTATCAATTCCATAACCTCTTCAGGAGACATATAAAAAGACCGGATGCGTTTTTTATACTTTTCTGATATATTGGCTTGGTCTAAAATATAATGTTTGGTCTGTAAAATATAATCTCCCATTCCGTGAGCAATAGCAATAGTATCGGCCGTTCGTTCTACTTCTTTAATATGATGTTTTGAAAAGAGATACTTAAATCCGAAAATTAACATTCCAAAATTATTACGGTCGCTATAATCCATAACGTGACCCAACTCGTGACCTAACCATCCAACGATAACATCTGAAGGGATATCGCTGATAGTAAACGCTTCATTTTCAATCTGTATTTTTCTGCTAATAAGGATGATGTATTCCCTGTTTTTACTTCTTTTAAAAAAACTAGTCCACGTAGGTTGCGCCTGCATCGTAGATTTTTTAATACGGTCTTTAAACTTAAAAGTTATTTTGGTGTCTTTTAATTCAGGGTAATAAGAGAGCGCCGTTACCGCTTCTTTTTCAATAATCTTAGGAATTATTTTATTATTTGGAATACTGTCTTGTGTTGGCATCATATTTAATGAAAAGTACAAAATTGGTAAAAATAGTTGTGTTAATAAGGTCATAAACTACGTTTTCAAGTACTTTCTAATTCAATGAAAAGATTAGTGATAGCTATTATTACGTCGTTAAAATTAATAAAAATTACACTTCTTCTAAGGACTTTTGCAACACCTTTATTTTATCCCGCAATTTGGCAGCCATCATAAAGTCAAGTTCTTTGGCCGATTTTTCCATGGCTTTTCGTGTATCACGGATTTTCTTCTCAATCTGTGGTTTGGTTAAATAGGCATCCTCTGGTTCGGCGGCGGCTAAGGTATCGGCCGTTTCAAAAGTATAGGCTTCTTGTTTAGATTTTGCCAAGGTGTTTTCAAACGATTTTTTAATAGCCGTAGGGGTAATGTTGTGTTCTTTGTTGTATGCTATCTGTTTTTCACGGCGGTACTCGGTTTCATCAATCGTTCCTTGCATACTTTTGGTGATTTTATCGGCATACAAAATAGCTTTTCCATTAATATGTCTTGCGGCACGGCCTACTGTTTGGGTTAATGAACGCTTGCTTCGTAAAAAACCTTCTTTGTCAGCATCCAGAATCGCTACTAAAGATACTTCTGGTAAATCCAATCCTTCCCGTAATAAGTTAACACCAACTAACACGTCAAAGATCCCTAAACGCAAATCTTGCATGATTTCAACCCGTTCCAGGGTATCCACATCACTATGAATGTAACGACACCGTATTTGAACCCGAGTGAGATACTTAGTCAACTCTTCCGCCATTCGCTTGGTAAGTGTAGTGACCAAAACACGTTCGTCTTTTTCAATACGCAATTGCATCTCTTCCAATAAATCATCAATCTGATTTAAACTAGGTCGAACCTCAATAGGCGGATCCAATAATCCGGTGGGTCTAATAACTTGCTCGACATAAACTCCATCGGTTTTTTCTAATTCATAATCGGCAGGTGTTGCACTTACGTATATCACTTGGTTTTGAAGGGCTTCAAATTCTTCAGCTTTTAAAGGGCGGTTGTCCATAGCGGCCGGTAAGCGGAAACCATACTCAACTAAGTTTTCCTTTCGACTGCGGTCACCACCATACATCGCTCCAACTTGTGGAATGGACACGTGGCTTTCATCCACTATCATTAAATAATCATCTGGAAAATAATCTAATAAGCAGAACGGTCTCGTTCCTGGTAAGCGTCTATCTAAATAGCGAGAATAGTTTTCAATTCCACTACAATAACCAAGCTCCCGAATCATTTCTAGATCAAAATTAGTGCGTTCTTCTAGTCGCTTAGCTTCTAAATGTTTCCCTATTTCTTTAAAGTAATCAATTTGCTTTACCAAATCATCTTGAATCTCACGAATGGCTCCTTGCAATACATCTGGAGAGGTCACGAACATATTGGCTGGATAGATGTTCAAGCGTTCGTACTTTTCTATAACTTCATTGGTTTTTGGGTCAAAAGCTTCAATTTCTTCAATTTCATCCCCAAAAAAGTGAATTCTGAATGCATCATCAGCATATCCTGGATACACATCAACGGTATCACCTTTAATTCTGAAATTTCCATTATGAAACTCCGCTTCGGTACGTGCGTATAAACTTTGCACCAAACGATGTAATAGTTTAGTACGTGAAAGCGTCTGACCTTGCTCTAAACTAATTACGTTTTTCTGAAATTCCACTGGATTACCAATACCATACAAACAAGAAACCGAAGCAACCACAATCACATCCCGTCGTCCTGAAAGTAGGGAAGAAGTAGTGCTTAATCGAAGTTTTTCTATTTCTTCATTTATGGAAAGATCTTTTTCTATGTAGGTTCCGCTGCTGGGAATAAACGCTTCCGGTTGGTAATAATCGTAGTAGGAAACAAAATATTCTACGGCATTATTCGGAAAGAAGTTTTTAAACTCGGCATACAACTGGGCTGCCAAGGTTTTATTATGTGCTAACACCAAGGTTGGTTTTTGCACTTCTTCCACAACGTTGGCTACCGTAAAGGTTTTTCCACTTCCTGTAACCCCGAGTAGGGTTTGATATCTTTCTTCGGAATTGAGTCCGTTTACCAACGATTTTATCGCTTCCGGTTGATCACCAGTAGGCGTAAAATCTGATACTACTTTAAACTTCATAGATTCTTTTTCAATGCCCTACAAAAATAACGAAAATGTAGGTAGTAACTTGTGAAAGAAACCTAAACGGCAGAAAGTATTTAGTTCCCTAATTTACATTTTAGAAAAATTATAAATCTCTTTTTTTCAGGATAGCAAAGCTCCAATACACAAACAAGAATGTCCAAACCAACACAATGGCAACATTTAAAAAAGTAACATCATAGCTTTTGGTAAAGCTCTCTCCCAATTGTGTGGCAGCAGATTGTACAGCTCCCAAACGCGTCATCGGCTCTTTAATTAGGTTGCTCATCGCTTCCAAAGGAAAAAACTGTGATATATTTTCAGCAATATTGGTTCCTTTAAAAAATTGCCACTTTAAAAGTCCGTACACAATACTTTCAATAATCCACCAAACCACTAAAAAACCAATGGCAAAAGCGGATCGTTTTACTAATATTCCTAAAAACATACAAAAAGCGAAGAAACCGACTAGTTTAATAAAGTAGGCCAGTAGATATTCCATATCACTGAAAATGATACCGATTTCGGTATAATCTGAAAAGCTAAGGCCTAAAATCATTGAGACGATAAAAACGAATAAAGTCGAGATAAGTGCAAAACCGATTACCGTTATAAACTTAGATAATACGAATTCTTTCTTGCTTAATCCGTCGATCAAGTTCTGTTTTAAGGTTCGGTAGCTGTACTCGTTGCTCATCATCGAAACAATGACGATGGCCAAGAATATTTTTAGGATAGCAGCTACATAGGTGTTAAAGTGCCAAATGAACGGAAAGTTGAAAATTCCTTGGTCGGCTACCCTAAAGTTTACACTGCCTAAGCTAAATTCTATCGAAGAAATTAGTGCGATAAACGTAATTAACACAAAATAAATTATCGAGATTACTTTCGCTGATCGATTATATCTTAATTTCTGAAGTTCTATATTGAGAAGTCGTAACATGCGGTTGGTTAGTTTAGGTTTTTAGTCAATTCAAGAAACTGCTCTTCCAAGCTTTCTTTTCGTTTCACTAAATGTGATAGAATAATTCCTTTTTCTTGAAGCTGTTTGTTTAGGGTTGAAGCATCCAAAGTTTCTTCTAAATAAGCAACAAGTGTGTCACCTTCTTTTTTTATTTTTCCAAAACCAACGTGATTTTTTAACTCATTTTCTAATACCTGCATATCACTTGCTTGTAGAATAAAGAAACCGTGGCTGGCATTCATTTCATCAACCGTACCGGTGTACAAACTTTCCCCTTTCCGAAGAATTACCACGTGCGAGCAAACTTTTTCAACTTCATCTAATAAGTGAGAAGCCAATAGTATTGTTGTCCCTTCTGAAGCAATTTTCTTGATAATTTCCCGTATTTGATGAATTCCTTGTGGATCCAAACCGTTTGTAGGCTCATCGAGAATTAAAATTTCAGGATCGTTTAACAATGCCGAAGCAATAGCCAATCGTTGTTTCATACCTAATGAAAAGGTTCTAAACTTGCTATCTTTTCGGTCTAGAAGTCCTACAATTTCAAGTTTCTCTTCAATTTTTGAGGTCGGAACATCTTTGATTTTACAAACCAAGGCAAGGTTTTGAACCGCCGTCATATAGGGGTAAAAGTTGGGATGCTCGATAATGGCTCCTACTTTTTTTAAGGCGTTGTGAGTAGAATCACTACCATCAAACCAATGGTAACTACCATCAGTTTTATTGACCACATTTAGGACAATGCCTAATGTGGTGGATTTCCCACTTCCATTTGGACCTAAAATTCCGTAGACATTTCCTTTTTCAATAGTGAAAGAGAGGTTTTTTACGGCGGTAATAGGGCCAAATTTCTTAGTGAGATTATCAATCGTGAGTATGGGTTCCAAAGAATTGTATTTTCTGGGTTAGCTATCTATACGACGAAAGTACGGAAGATTTGTTACAATTAGAAAAAAGAAAAGCAGCATTCTATGTATGAATACTGCTTTGTATTTATTGAATCCCAGCGGTTTTAAGACTTTTCTTCTTTATTAAAATATACCAAATAATAGTACATCTGTTTTTCCTCATCCCATCCTTTTTCCACAAAACGCTCCGCACTATCTGGATTGATGAAATCCATTTTTATCTGAATATTAGTATCCAGATTAATTACATTTTTAATCTTTTTACGGGCGGCACTCACTGCGGTGTTGGCAATAGGGAAGGTGGTAAGGTCTTCAATTTTATATTTTGGGGCTTTTTCTGTTTTGTAATGATTAAACTCCGGAACTAAATCTGGGTTGTCAATCACTTCGTTTACAAAAGAGCTTTCTTCAAAATTGTCATTTTTGGCAAAGTGATTTACCGCACGGTTCATAAACATAACCTCTTGTTGTTTATCTTCCGCCGGAAGCACTACATCTTTAGCAAAATCCTGACAGAATTTTAAATACTTTTTAGTGAAGAAATTATCATCTTCAAACGCATCAACCCCTAAAAAGCTTTCCACCCAATAACGAGCATCGTAACGATTACTGTCTATGGAAAGTACTTTGTAGCCTTCTTCTTTCTTAACGTTGAAAATAAGCGCGCCTTTATCCAACTTCTTAAGATTTACGCCTTGCTGAAGGATAGCGTCTAGTTGTTCGTCCTTTTCAGCAAATTGAAGGAAATCTTGTTTTAATTCCGATTTAAAAATACCAATGCCATCTACTTTTTCATTATCAATCTGTAGGTTTTCCATGTACGCTACATACACTTCCCCGTTTTTAATATGAGGATGCATGGATTGATCAAAAAGGTGTTTGGTAATTTTTTTACTGTGTTCGTGAATGCTTTCTGGATCATCAAAAATTTCAGAAATAGTATTATATAAGTCGTGAAACTCTAAATCGGTTTCGTGACGGAACTGAAAATAATTTTCTTCCTTATCACGGAATGGTTTCAGGAAGAATTCCTTTAACAAAGGTCTAATCTCATCATCCATTTTGTAGGGAGCCGAAGAAAGGAAAATCCCTTCGTTACGACTTTTATTTCCTACTCTATGTATAGAAAGGGAAGCGATATGTGCAGCGTATAAATTTATCATTTGAAATGTAAAAGGTTAAAGGTAAAATTAACTGAAAATTGTAACGTTTAAAGCTACTGTAAAAAGCTGAGAACTTTGGCTATTTTAATTCCAGTTTTCGTCAAAATCAAGATTGTCATAATCTTCAGGGTCTAAGCCCATTTCGTCGTCCTCATCATCAGAAAATGCATCGTCCATATCTTCAATGATGAATTCGCGTTCTGGAGCTACAGCAGGTATTTGTCCTTCTACGTACATTAAGTTTGGGTAGCTTACTCCATCTTCAGGTTCTATAATATCGGCCAACTCTACCATAAACGTCCACATATTTAAATAATCGTAAATATATAGCAATCGTGTTTGTTCACGCCAAACGGTATCTTCCAAGCGGTTTTCGCTCATTACCCGAACGGCTCCAGGCTTGTCGCCCATATCGAATAACGCGATTTCTTCACCTTGTTCCCATTTCTCATTACTTACATAGAAAGAGGCCATTTCTTGTCCCTCAAAACCGAAGGATTGCAAGATTACATTATGAAGATCTTCTAAGCTGTCTGAAGCTTCTATTTCAATGTCTCTAAAAACATCTTCATGCGTGTCTAGAATAACTCTAAAGCGGTACACCATAACTGAAAAATTTAGGGCGCAAAGGTACAAACAATTCCACTTTTCAGAAGAAGAAACACCTGTTAAATATTAGTACTATTTGGGTTATTTTTTTCTAAATCTGCCGAGTAATAAAATCGGGCCGGTGCCGTTTCCAAGCTTGTAAAACAACATAGAATTGGTACCCAAACAGTAAAGAGGCAATCACTAAATGAAGTGGTTGGGTTAAAAATGGGAAATCAAAATAATACATAGCGATGCCGGTTGCAGCTTCTATAATCACTAAAAAGAACACCATATTTATTTTTCTTAGTCCGTAACTGTGTTTTTTATTAAAAAACCACAACGCTAGATTGACTAAGAATATTAAAATAGAAAAAGAGCGGTGAATATAGAAATACAAATCAGGATTATCGAGCCAAAGTGATTTTGCTTGATACCCAACGATATCAACTTGTTCATCTACAAATTGACGCACTTGTGTGCCGGTGACAACTTGAATTACAGTAAGTAAAAGAGCAAATATTAAAAGATTAATATATCCTCTTGAGATTGAAAACGTCCGTAATTTAGGTCTTGAATAATATAATAAATACAACAGAACCGCTAAAATAACCAATGCCATAACCATATGGATGGTAATACGTAAAGGTGATAAAACAGAGTATACTACCGTAGCGCCTAACCAAGCTTGAAATCCGAGTAAAAATACACTAACCCAAGAAATTAAGGTAATGCGTTTGCTGTGTCTCCATTGACTGAATGATAACAAAGCCATAATAAACACGGCCAAGCCGGAAAGTGCTCCAAATAACCGGTTTATATATTCAATCCAGGTATGCCAAACATTGAAGGTGGCATAATCATGTTTGGTGTATAGGTTCCAATTGTTTTCTGAAAAAGTTTCGCTTGTAGTAAAATCTTTGGCAGCTACTTGTAGGGTTTCATCTTTTATGATAACCTGTCCTTTTTTAAAGTTGCGCTGCGGTTGCCATTCCAGTTCTGTGATATCCGTAGGAGGGACGTAGTAGCCAAAACATTTGGGCCAGTCTGGACAGCCCATTCCGGAACCTGTCATGCGTACCATAGCTCCAGCAATAATCACTAAATAAACTGCAATCAACGCTATTTTTACCCACTTTCTATACATTATTTAACGGGTGTTAGTTTTAATTCTTCGCCTTTTTTTAACATAAAGTTTTTAGCCGCTTCATACTCATTTGGGATGTCACCTTCCAAAATAGCTTCTTTTATAGCGTCTTTAATAATACCAATTTCTCGAGAAGGCTTCAACCCAAAGGTATTCATAATTTCTTCACCCGAAACGGGTGGCTGAAAATTTCTAATATGATCACGCTCTTCTACCTCTTGGATTTTATTGCGAACCTTCTGAAAATTATTATGGTATTTTTTAAACTTCTTAGGATTTTTCGTGGTGATGTCTGCTTCACAAAGTGTCATTAAATCTTCTACATGATCACCCGCATCAAATATCAAACGTCTAACGGCACTATCCGTAACATCGCTTGCCAATACGATAGGGCGGGAGCTCATAAAAACCATTTTTTGAACAAATTTCATCTTATCGTTCAATGGCATTTTCATTCGCTTAAAAAGTTTATACACCATTTTTGAGCCTACAAACTCGTGTGCATGAAACGTCCAGCCAATTTTTTTGTCAAACTTTTTTGTTGGGGCTTTGCCAATGTCGTGTAATAAAGCTGCCCAACGCAACCAAAGGTTATCGGTTGTTTTTGAAATATTATCGACTACCTCCAGCGTGTGCCAAAAGTTATCTTTGTGACGTTGTCCTTCTTTTTCATCAATTCCTTCTAAAGCGACTAATTCAGGAAAAATAAAAGGAAGTAAATCTGTTTTATGAAGCAAAGCAAAGCCTTTGGAGGGTTTATCTGCTAATAAGATTTTATTAATCTCGTCAATAATCCGTTCTTTAGAAATAATCTTTATCCGCTTTGCATTTTTGGTAATGGACTGCAACGATTCTTCTTCAATAAAAAAATCAAGTTGCGTCGCGAATCGAATGGCGCGTAACATACGCAGCGGATCGTCACTGTACGTAATGTCTGGATTTAGTGGAGTTTTGATTATCTTTTTTTCAAGATCTGCTATACCGTTGAATGGATCGAGTAATTCGCCGAAGTTTGAATCGTTTAAACTTAACGCCAAGGCATTGATAGTGAAATCACGGCGGTTTTGATCATCTTGTAAGGTCCCGTCTTCCACTGCGGGGTTTCGGCTTTCTTCAGAATAAGATTCTTTACGAGCGCCTACAAACTCTAATTCGATTCCGCCAGTTTTAAGCATAGCGGTACCATACGTTTTAAAAATAGAGACTTTTGGTTTTCCGGGAAGCAGCTTAGAAACCTCTTTAGCCAACTCAATACCGCTGCCAACAGCCACAATGTCGATATCTTTCGCTTCGCCACGATTTAAAATATAATCGCGCACAAACCCACCAATTACATAACTATCTGTGCTTATATTGATAGCGGCTTGTGAGACAGTCTTGAATATGGGATGCTGTAGTGCATTTGGATACGTTGGCATGCTTTTTAATTAGTATTTAGAATAGAACTTTTGTTTAATCTATTTTTTTGAAAACCAATGTGTCATCACTGCTTTTCAAGGTGAGTTTACCCTCTGAAAATGAAAACTTCAATTCTTTATCTGAAATGGCATCAAGAAACTTTTTTTCCATATCAAGATTTGGGCAGGCCATCATTGTGGAAATAGCGTTGCCAATCTTTATGGAATTATGGGTTGTTTCAACACTACCATTGATTCGGTTACAACCGCCAAAACCGTACATTTTGTTTTCAACCAAGTTGAACTCAAGGTTTGGGGCTTTTGTTTTGCTATCCATTTGTTCTCCGTTCATACTTTCTAACACCCAAAGATCGTGAAGACGGTAATCGCCTTTATAATCGCCACAACCATTGTAATCTTTCATTTCAGCATCACCCATCTGTACGTTTACCCGAACTTTGTATCCAGATTTCTTGCCAGACATGCTATCGATACATTCATCTCGAATAATCATTACATTAAGTGCTCCACTTTCGGTCTGTGCACGGTAAGAAACTGCATCTATATCTTGAGGTTTTACAAGTTTGGGCAGTGGAGTAACAATAGAATCACCTTCCATGGTTTTAAATTTCATTTTCTTGTTGGCAAAATCAATTTCAAGATGCCAAAAAGGTTCATTCCCGGTGGCTTTAAATCCTATCGCCTTGTTTTCTTCTTTAGCTTTCATGCTGAAGTTTTCGGGCTTTTTGTTGGTAAGTAAATACATTTTAGACAAGTCGCCAGTAACGGGTTTTCCTGAATTATCCAATATTTGTAGCGTGTCGTTCTTTAATGCAAACTGACGAATCCCGTCGGTTTCTTTTTTGTTTGTCAATGTGATCGTGCCATTTTCTGAAACCATAAAATTTCCAGTATGTTTTAATGGATCAACATTTCTATCTTGATAAAATTGTTCTTCGGAATACGTTGAATCGTTTTCAAAAGTGATCTTATAATTGATTCCCAGGCAATCTGCACAGGGCAAGGTGCCATAATATGTTCCGTTGGGAGTTTCTTTTTTTGTTTGGTTGCAAGAAATTGCAATTAAGGATACTACTAAAATGTAAAGTAACTTTTTCATAGTTTTTTAGTTTCGAATCACTTTTACGGTACCATCATTTTTTAATTTAATAATAGCTGATGGTTGTGGCGTTTTTATAGATTTATGCAAATTTACTACATAGTCTACGCCCTCCAAAATCTCCGGAGCGATGGCTTTAAAGTTTAACGGGGTTTTAACACCGCTGGTATTTGCCGAAGTAGAGACAATGGGTTTTCTGAATTTCCTAATTAATTGCTTACAGAAATCATCTTGTACTACGCGAATGGCCAACGAGTTGTCCTCGGCAATCAAGTTTTCAGCCACTCTAATAGGGTCGTCATAAATAATAGTGGTGGGTTTTGCTGCATATCTTAAAATATCGTACGCAACTTCAGGCACGTCTTCTACAAATTCGTTTAGCATTTTAAAATCGTGGACCAAACAAATTAAAGATTTGCTTTCGTCCCGTTGTTTTAATTTAAAAACTTTTTCAATGGCTTCAGCATTTGTGGCATCGCAACCAATACCCCAAACGGTATCGGTAGGGTAGAGAATGAGTCCGCCGCGTTTTAAAACGGCTATTGCATTATTTATTTCTTCGCGCATATAGTAAGTTTTGGTTTGAGGTTATAAATTCCTATAAACATCAATATATTGTTTCGCAGCTTTTTCCCAACTAAATGTTGCTGCTTGTGCTTTTAATTCTAATGATTTCTTTTCTGGGTTCGCCTTAAAATCTTCCAACGTTTCTTGTACAACCTTAGCCATGTACTCTGCATCATAACGATCCCAATAACTAGCAGCCTTTCCGCCTACTTCTGGAAGGGACGTTTTGTTTGAAATTATAACTGGAACGCCAAAAGTCATTGCCTCTACCACCGGAAGTCCAAAACCTTCTGCAAGCGATGGATGCACTAAAGCAGTTGCATTGCTGTACAAGGTAATCTTTTCTTTTTCTGAAACAGTCCCTTTTATAATAACTCGTTCACTTACTTGGTGCTCTTCAGCAAGTTTTTCTATTTTTTCTTGTTGGTTTTTGGAACACCGTCCCACCAAAATTAATTTAATATCGCTATCTAAAAACCGAAGCATTGGAATTAAGCTTTCCTGATTTTTATAGCCTCTAAACTCTCCAATAGACAGTAAATAAGGGAAGCTATAGGTATCGCTTTTAATTTTTTTCAATCCTTCGCACGGATTACCATTATAAATAACATATTCCTTTACATGCTTAGGGACATCGAATTTTTCCTGAATATTATTTCTGTCTCTTATACACATCTCCGAGCCCACGAGACCTCTCTACATCTCG
>CAJXPE010000028.1 GCA_913057965.1 uncultured Marixanthomonas sp.
ACGAGATGTAGAGAGGTCTCGTGGGCTCGGAGATGTGTATAAGAGACAGAAGCTGAATTTCAACTGCGCTTTAAAGCATTTTTAGATTCTGGGTATTATATTTTGGGCAACAATGTCAATTCTTTTGAAAATAGCTTTGCTGAATACTGCGGTACAAAACATTGTATAGGAGTTGCCAACGGCCTAGAAGCATTGCGATTGATTTTAGAAGGTTATAAAACAGTAGGAAGACTACAAGAAGGCGATGAGGTTTTGGTAGCTTCAAACACGTATATTGCTACCATTTTTGCCATTAAACAAGCTGGAATGAAGCCGGTGTTAGTAGAAGCAACCACCGAGATTTATAATTTTGATATTCAAGCTTTAGAAAAGGCTATTTCTGAAACCACAAAAGCCATTATGCCGGTTCATTTATACGGTCAATTGGCACCGATGGAAGAAATTTCAAAAGTTGCAAAAAAACACAATTTGCTGGTTATAGAAGATGCCGCTCAAGCGCACGGAGCAAAAAATGAAAATGGTAAACGGGCTGGAAATTTAGGCGATGCAGCCGGTTTTAGTTTCTATCCTTCAAAAAACTTGGGAGCCCTAGGCGATGGGGGAGCGATTACTACCAATGATGATGTGTTGGCTTCCGTTCTTAGAAAGTTACGTAACTATGGTACTTCTTCAAAATATGTAAATGAATTGACAGGCTTCAATTCTCGGTTAGATGAAGTACAAGCCGTTTTTTTGAATATCAAGCTATCGAAATTAGATTCAGATAATAACAGAAGACGTGAAATAGCAAAACGTTATAGTTCTGAAATTAAAAATAAAAAAATCACGCTTCCAAAATGGAACGGAAATGAGGATCACGTTTTTCATTTATTTGTGGTTCGAGTTGAGGACCGTACTGATTTTATGGAATACCTAAAACAACAGAAAGTAGGAGCATTGATTCATTATCCCACTCCGCCACATCGACAAGAAGCGTTGCCAGAATTTAATAGCTTATCATTTCCGGTTACCGAAAAAATTCATAATGAAGTTGTGAGCATCCCTATGAGTCCTGTGTTAACAGAAGAGGAAGTTGATCGCGTTATTTCAGTTTTGAATAGTTGGTAACTAAGTTGGTAGTGGGTAGTCGTTAGAGGGTAGTTAGAGTGTAATAAGTGTTTTAATTTTTGAATGATTTTTAACTAAATACTTTATAAATGGAACCAGCTAAATTTAATTTTGAAGATTTAAAAGTATATCAAAAATCGTTGGATTTTGTGGATATGGTTTATGATATTACTGATGATTTCCCGAAAGAAGAAATGTATCGGCTATCTTCTCAATATATTCGGGCGGCTATCTCCATATTATTAAATATTGCCGAAGGTTCCGGGGATACAGATAAACAATTTAACCGTTATTTGCAGATTTCGGGCAATTCGATAAAAGAATGTGTGGTCTGTTCCACAATTGCAAAAAGAAGAAAATATATAACCGAGGACAAAGATAGGAACACACGCGAAAAACTCGTGGAACTCTCAAAAATGACTAGTAGTTTACAAAAATATCTCAGAAACAAATAAAAAAACCAGTTGCTAACCACTATAAACTAACCACTACCAACTAACCTTGAAAATTCCAAAATTTATACGTGAGAACTTGCTTTTAAAGATGACCTCTTTAAATGCTGGAGTGATAGGGGTTAGGTTAATAGTCTCTTT
Organism: uncultured Marixanthomonas sp.; assembly: GCA_913057965.1. Taxonomy (GTDB): domain Bacteria; phylum Bacteroidota; class Bacteroidia; order Flavobacteriales; family Flavobacteriaceae; genus Marixanthomonas. Next base: position 1,701 of record CAJXPE010000028.1, read on the forward strand.
GTTTATTCAAAGGCTATTGGCCGAAATGGTTGGAGAAACCGGTATTGCAAAAATAGGGCAACTTCGGAATCTAATACAGATGCTTACTTCGTTAGCTTCGGTTGGAATTTTTACGGGGGTCGTAAAGTATATTTCAGAATATAAAAATGACAAGGAGCAGCTTCAAAAGCTATTTTCTACAGCATTTGTTTTTACTTTATTGGGTAGTGGTATTTTGGTTCCGTTACTTTTTTTTACAGCCGATATTGTAAGTGAAAAACTATTTACCAGTAATGAATATGGCTATATTATTAAGCTGGTGGCCATTATAGTTCCTTCTATTGCGCTTTTTAAAATTTTTAATGGGGTTGTTAATGGCTTGTCCTTATACAAGAAATTTGCAAAAATAGATTTGATTGGTTATTTGTTCAGCGCTGGCATGCTAGTCTATTTTTTAATTGAATATAATATTGAGGGCGCTTTAATTGCCATAGCGATTACACCGTTAATACAATTAGTGATTTTATTGTGTCTTTTCTTTTCTACGCTGAAAGAATACATCCAGTTTAAAAAACTTCAGTTTAAACTGCCCATGGCTAAAAGCCTCCTTGCTTTTTCTGTGATGTCTTTTTTTTCAACCGTGTTACTCAGTTATGTAGAAATAGATATACGGACCATGATAATCAATAAAATTAGTGAAACAGATGCAGGAATATGGACAGCAATGACGAATGTTTCTAAAAATTACATGGTGTTTTCTGGAGCGATATTTAGTTTGTATGTGCTCCCAAAATTTTCTGGTATTTACAATGAAAAAGACTTTAAAATTGAATTGTTTTCAATCTATAAAACACTGTTACCTCTCTTTGGATTGGGAATGATTTTGGTTTATTTATTACGAGATTTTCTTATTCAGTTAGTGTATCCAGATTTTACCGCAATGGCTCCTTTATTTAAATGGCAATTGCTTGGAGATTTTATAAAATTAGCTTCTATGATCCTTGCACATCAATTTTTAGCAAAGAAACTGGTGATTAATTTTGTGTTTACAGAAGTACTGTCCTTAGCCTTATTTTTTGGTTTGGCACATTATTTCACTACTATTTATGGAGTTGAAGGGGTGGTTATAGCTCATTTTGTACGATATATTGCCTACTTCTTGGTTGTCCTATTTTTGGTGTTCCGGTATTTTAGAAAGCAAAAAAAGAAAACCAAACTTTAAAATATTTTTATTGTGTGCTTTTTATAAAATTTCCCTTCAGAAAAAAGACGCGCTATCATTTTTGCCTTATAGGAAAAAGATATGTCACTTTATTTAGTTAACACATTTTTAACAAGTTAAAAAAAATGGTTACCTTTAGACAAAAGAACTATAATAAAACAAATTAGTAACCCTCCCCGCTAAATACTTTTTATTATGAAAAATTTTAACTTACACTACGTTACACTACGTTACACTACGTTACACTACTAACACTTTTTATTTTTAATTTTAACTCATTTGCACAAGATGCGCCTTGGTGTGCAACAGGTCCTATTTCTGTAGAAACAGATTCACAGAACCGCGTACCGGGAGATACCGCTTTGTATATTCCTAAATTATACAATATGACATTTTGGGTGGTTTATAAATCTGATGGCAGTAGCGATTATACAGTAACAGAAAAAGATTGTCTTGAAGTAATTGCCAATATGAACCGGGAGTTTAACCGCTTTAATGTTTTTTTTAAATATAGAGGGGTTAATTACCTGTATGATGACAGAAATTATTATTTGGATGGCACCTGTGAATTGGATAATAATGGCGATCCTAAATGTCCGGATAATGATGGTGATGGCGATTGTTCGGAAATTTTTGACATGCGTAACTTTGCAAATGAACAAGGGAACTTTGATCCCAATAGCTTAAACACCTATGTCTATTATGATTCTTGTGGGTTTTCAGGGTTTTATTCTGGAGGATCCCCAAGAAATATTTATGTAAGATCATTACGTTTTAACGATTACCACACAGTACATGAATTGGGGCACATGTTTGGGTTGGCACATACGTGGAGCGGTGCGGAAGTTTATGATCCCGAAGATCCCAATCAAACCTGTGAGCATGTAACACGGGATGAAAACGACCCACAATACAATGCCGATGTGGAAGGTGATGACGTAACCGATACCGCCGCCATGCCTCGGTTTAGCAAAGAACAGGGGGATATTAATTATGTAGACCCCAATACGTGTACGTACGAAGGAGAAGGAAAAGATTGTCAGAATAATGACTTTCAGATACCTCCAAATTCTAAAGGGACGCTTAATTTTATGAACGATGGTAGCGAATGTCCCACAACCTCTTATAGTAGTACCAATGACGATGAAGGATTTACAGAACAGCAAGGCTTTAAAATGCGTCTGAAAATAGAGGACTTTCCTAACAGGTTCGGCCCGGCGGAAGAGGCTAGTTTTGAGGCTTTGTATGAACCGTATAAAGGGGAATATTATTCAGTTGGACCTCCAGCTAGGGTTAAACCACATTTTCAACCGGGATTTAGCTATCTTTTTGTAGAATGTGATGGCAATTATTCACAACCCGCTCCCTTTAACCAAGGCTTTTATGTTAATACGAACAATAGACTATTGAAAATAGATAAGTATATAGAACCTCTGTTTTATAACACTATAGTCCATCCCAACCATTCAGCAATAATCATAAAAGAGGTGGATGAAGCGTTTCAGTACACAAAGGCACAAAAATGTTATGATAACAACAATAGAAGCCCTACCAGTGGTAGTGTTATGAAATTTAACGACAATGTTTTTAATACAAACGTAACCGTGACCCCTAAGGATTCCACCCAGATAAACAACCCCGATTTAATACCGGCATTGCCCAGTGGGCTGTACAAAATTGACAAAACATATGAGGATGGCAGCAATGATGAAACGGTTATATTTAAAGAAAATAAGTAATATGAAACAGCTATATGTTATACCTACAGTATTAATGCTGTTGGTCTCCTTGAGTTGTATGGCACAATTTGGCGAACGGCAAGATATAGATATAAATGTTGATGGCGCCCGTACATTAGAAGCCGGTGATCTGGACGGTGATGGCGATATGGATATAGTAGTCTCTTATTTTGATGTATTAGCCTGGTACGAAAACGAGGATGGGCTGGGCACTTTTAGCGAGATGAAGGCCATCAACAGTGGCTATGGGCAGGCTTTTGCTATAGATATAGCCGATCTGGATGGCGATGGCGATCTGGATGTACTTTATACCTCTTTTGATGACAGCTTGGTACTCTGGTATGAAAACCTGGACGGTCAGGGTAATTTTTCCGGGGACCATGTTATTTCTACAGAAATAATGGGCGCCGATATCATAACGGCTGCAGACTTAGATGGGGATGGCGACTTGGATGTATTGACAACTGGAAACGTTAACCGGGATGTTTATTGGCTAGAAAACCTGGACGGTTCCGGCACCTTTGGTCCGCTCCAGTTTATTACCGACCAGAGCAATGCCCGTTCTGTAAAAACCGCGGATTTTGATGGGGATGGTGATCAGGACTTGGTCGTATCAAACGTTGCGCCCATCAACATCGCTTGGTTTGAAAACCTGGATGGTCAGGGCAGTTTTGGCCCGGCCATCACGATTTCAGATGTGGATACAAACGTTTCAAATGTACATCCAGCAGATATAGACAACGATGGCGATGTGGACATTCTAGGGGCAAAGAATGCAGAGGGCAAGATAGAGCTCTATAAAAATGACGGTGTGGGTAGTTTTAGCCCAGCGATGACCATTACAGACCAAATGGAGGGAATCCGGTCTATACGCACCGCCGATATAGACCAAGATGGTGATCTAGATGTATTGGGGGCTGCCAATACGATAAACAAGTTTGCTTGGTATGAAAACCTGGATGGGCAGGGCAGTTTTGGTCCAGAACATATTATTGAACAAGGCTTTATTCACCATAGAGACCTTGTAGCTGCAGATTTTACCGAGGATAGCTATCCGGATGTAGCAGGTATTATTTTAGTGGACAAAATTTTTGGCTGGTACGAAAACCTGTTCCCGCTGAGTGTAGAAGATATTGAAGAAAGTACGATTACAATCACCCCAAACCCGGCTTATACAAAACTGGAAATAGAAAGCTCTTATCCAATTGATGAACTACAATTGTACACGGTACAGGGGCAACTGTTGTTCTCACAAAAAGGAAATACCACACAGCTTGATATTTCAGGGTATGCTAGTGGTATATTGTTTCTAAGGCTAGATATTAATGGTAAGGAAGTGGTTAAGAAGGTTGTAAAAATATGAGTACTGTTTTATGAGTACTGTTTTAATAGATTAAAAATAGTTGATCTTTGTTAAACAAATTTAAATTCTTAAAACCATTCCTCTTTTTAGGAATGGTTCTATTTTGCGCTTTCCCAGACTTTTAAGTACTTTTTAGCAATTTCAATATAATGATGCTCCTTTTCAATAAACGCCCGTGCGTTTTTAGCAATTTCAGGAATGGTTAAAGAGTTTACAACCAAGTGTTCCAATTCATTATAAATAGCTTCTACATTGGGTAATGCATTAATGGCCACCGTTTTTTCTAAATTGTAATATTCGGTAAATTCCTTTTCAGCACCGGTAAACACTACTTTTCCTTTGGCCATGGCCTCTAAAGCGTTGTAGCCTTGATCCATTCCTAGAACTTGGTCTAAAACAATGTGTGCTTGGTTGTATAACTCAATATACTCCGCATATGGAATATTTTCAGCGGTAGTAATTTCAACTTTATCGCCGTGATTTTTTTCAAGCATAGCAAGCACTTCTTCGAAATAATCACTGCCTTTTTTGTAATAATTACTACGGTTGATACCGTGAAATAATATCACTTTGTCCTGAACGGGAACGGGAATATACTCTAGTTTATCAGTATTAACAGGGTTAGGGATAAGCCCTAAATACAACGGGTTCCCTTTCATAGGGATGTGATAATCAATATCAGAAGTTATAACGCCTGAGATGTTTTTAAAAACAAAGTCATGCAGCGAAACATATTCAGGTTCTAAGTATTTTAAAATGGGGTTATAGGCTGTTTTTGATACTTTGCCATTAAATAAGGGACTCAATATAGAGTACCGGAACTTTTTTTCGAACGCATATTTTACGCTGGTGTAATCGGCACCACACGACAATAGGAAAACGTTTTTGTTATGTTTTGCTAAAAAGGAAATGACTTCTTTTTCAAATTTTGGGATTATCCCAAGAGGACTTTCATTAATAAGCTGGACAAAATCGAAGCCTTTTAGTTGTTCAGAATGTTGAAAAAACTGCTTTTTTATATTTTCAGAAGTCAAATCAATTTTAAATAGCTTAAAAAGCAGAACCTTCCATTTTTTGGCAAGACCGGAAGTGTATCTTCTATTTAGCTTAATATCAACCGGGAAATTTTTAAAATAATCGCCACAACCTATAATAGTAACTTCGTGCCCCAATGCGGTAAGCCCTTCTTTTAATGAATTGTGTAACCGGCTGTATTCACCTACAAGGAGTATCTTCATAAATGCGTTATATTTGCTGAAACGACCTATCAAAAGTACAATTATTTATGGCCAGTAAACAACCGTCAACACAAATTAAAGTCTGTTTGGTGGCTATTTCATTAGGAAGCGGAGGGGCAGAACGTTCTACAGCCTTGCTTTCCCAAATGCTTTCAGAAAAAGGGTTTGCGGTTTCCATCGTTATTTTAAACAATGTCGTGGACTATCCCTATCAAGGAAACCTATTTAACTTAGGGGAACTAAAAACTAAAAACGATACGGTTACAAAGCGATTAAAACGGTTTAAGAAATTACGATCTTTCTTTATAAAAGAAAACTTTGATTATATAATCGACAACCGTACTCGCAGTAACACCGCTAAGGAAATTTTTTATCTTCATTACCTCTATAAAAATCAGCGTATAGTGTATGTTGTGAGGAGCTTTAATATTCTACAGTATTTTCCGAAGCAGCGTTGGATAGCCAAAAAAATGATTGAAAAATCTGAAGCCATTGTTGGGGTTTCAAAAGCTATTGCCCATAAAATTAATATTGATTACCAAACACAAAAGTCCATTGCTATTTATAATCCTATTGAACGTTTTTCTGAAAAAGAAACAGGACATACGTTTAATGAAAGATATATTTTATACTTAGGCCGCATTGAAGAGAACGTCAAAAACTTCACACTTCTTCTTAGCGCTTATAAAGCTTCTAAACTTCCAGAAAATAACATTCATTTAAATATTGTTGGGGATGGACCGGATGTTGATTTTGTTCAAAATAAAATTATAGAAATGGGGTTGTCAAAAGTGGTAACTATGCATAGCTTTACTCCCCATGTGTTTACATATTTAAAAAACGCACTCTATTTAACACTAACAAGTTATTACGAAGGGTTTCCAAGAGTTTTAATAGAAGCGTTATCAGTTGGCACCCCAGTGCTTTCAGTGGACTGTAAAAGTGGTCCTAATGAGATTATTGTAAACAAGGAAAATGGGCTGTTAGTAAAAAATCATGATATTGATGAGTTGGTTGAAGGAATGAACCAATTAGCGTTAGATACTCCTTTGTATATAAAATGTAAGGAAAATGCTATAAAAAGTGTATCTCACCTTTCCATGGATGCTGTCGCTCAACAATGGGAAACCCTATTAAAACGTAAGAAATGAAAGCAAAACAATTTGAAATTATAGAAATTCCCAAAATAAGTGACCCAGACGGTCGTGGTAATTTGTCTGTTATAGAAAAGCAGATACTTCCTTTTTCTATAAAAAGAGTGTATTATTTATACGATGTGCCAAGTGACTCTACCCGTGGCGGGCACGCCCATAAGGAGTTACAACAGTTTTTAATTGCGGTAAGTGGTAGTTTTGACGTGGTTTTAGATGATGGAAATAAAAAAATAACCGTTTCGTTAAACAAGCCAAATAAAGGCTTATTAATACCCAATGGCATATGGCGAGAACTTGAAAATTTTTCAGCAGGATCTGTTTGTTTATCCCTCGTAAGTGATGTCTATAAAGAATCTGATTATATACGTACGTATGATGCGTTTAAATCATTTATAAGAACTTAACCGAACGCCATATTTTTCAAACAGCACTTTGCTTTTAACCATTAGTTTTAAAACATGCCGTGGTAATTTTAAAAGCTTTTGTTGCTTTTTATTCAAATTGTTACCATCTATTTTTGCTACGTATTTTTTAAAAGAAGCTGTATCTCCTGCCATTTTATATTGGAGCGCTAAGGAAAACCTGTTTATATCTAAATATTTTTTTAAAAAAGGATTTTTTCCAGCTTCAGGTTCATACGTGTCTAAATCCATATACGTTCGCTTTAACGTATGGGTGTGCGAAATCCTATTACTGCCATCAAGATTATGAGTAGCAGAAATTTTTGTAGAAAAAGCCAAAGGAGCTTTTAAAGCAGCACGCAACCAAAGGTCCGTATCCTCTCCCGCCCCGTGGGTGATTGTGGTATCGAAACCAGTAAGCGAGTCAAAGAAAGTTTTCTTCATCCCAACGGCTGAGGTCCAAGCCAACGCATCAACTAAGCTATATTTAAAGTAGTTTGTAATATAGCCTGTCCAATTTTCTCCTTTTTTTAAAACTGGCGAAATTATAGAAGTGGTCAAATTTTCATTGTGTTTTTTATTGTAGGCAGTGGCAAACCATTGGGCATCTGGAAATTTATCTACAATGGAATTTATATTTTCTAAATGAAATGAATACCAATAATCATCAGCATCTAAGAAAACAATATTTTTAGCTGTTGCTTTTTTAACGCCGTAATTTCGTGTTGGACCCACGCCTTCATTTTCTTTACTGAAAAATACGATGCGAGAATCTGAAATTGACTTCACCACCCTTTCACTAGCATCGGTAGAGCCATCATTTACAATAATCACTTCAAAATCTGTAAAGGTTTGAGCAAACAAGCTTTCAAGGGTTTTTTTAATATCCCTTTCCTTATTGTAAAGTGGTATGATAACTGAAAATTTAGGCATTTCTCTTTAAGGTTGTATACTGGTACAATTTATAAATATCAAATAAAAACAGACTTGGTTTTTGTGATAACAAGTTCTTAATTATGAATGTTTTGGTTGCTTTAGTAAAAAAAGTAAGTACAGGCATAACCGGTTTATAGGTTACATACGTTTGTTGTAATTTGGTGAAATCTTGTGTTAACTCGTTGTTTTTTTCAAAAATATAAATGTTTTCAACGGCTTGTAATGACTTTTTTAAAAATTCAGTAGACGATTCTAAACCTAAATGAACAACAGGATTTTCAATGTGAGAAACGGATAATTTTTTATCTTTTATATGCTGTGAAAGCACGAGATCTTCTCCATATAAATTATCGGTTACCGTATTTATTTTTTGAAAAATTTCTTTTTTAATCAACAAATTCCCTGTGACAATAAAGTACGGGGTTTTACTTCGTAATATTGCGCTTTTTGCTTCCCGTTTTCTACCATATTCCCACCGAAGCATTTTCTCTTTTGAAGGTTTGCTTTTGTCATACACAATGCCTCCTGAAACAACTTCTGACGTACTTGTTTGTATGTGCTGAATGTAGTTTTCAATAAATCGTTCATCTTTTGGCATGACATCAGCATCTAAAAATAATAGCCAGTCATACGAAGCTTTTTCAGCTAAATAACCTCTGGCGAGAGACCGCCCCTTGTTTTTGGTGCTTTCAAAATAATGACATTGTTCTAACTTGTTGATTTCCTTATTTTCAGCGTGAATATCTTCATTAGAAGAACCGTCATCTAGCACTATAATTTCAAAAGGAACCTTTTGCTTTATCGCTTGATTATAAAGTGTTTTTACAAGCTTGGTTACAGTATAATTATATGTTGGAATGAGAATGGATATCATTGTTTTTTCTCTTTTCCAGCGGATGTTATTTTTCTAATTTTATAAGGACGTTGATGTTGCGATTCATAATAGGTACGCATTTGCAGGTCGATAACAATCCCGATAGTGAAAAGCTGGATACCCAATAGCACAAATAAGACACCTACAATTAATATGGGTCTACCCCAAATATCGAGGCCCAGTATTTTTTCAATTAGCAGGTAGATGTTTATAAGGACACCTATAGAAAAAAAGAATAGACCAATATTTCCAAATAAGTACAATGGTTTTTGAAGGAAATTACGTTGGAAAAGTATCAATAAAAGGTCGTTTATAACTTTAAATGTTCTTCCTAATCCATATTTAGATTTTCCGAATTTCCTGGGATGGTGATTAACGGGCACTTCTTTAATTCGGGCACCATTCAAAAAAGCTAAAAGAGCTATAAAGCGATGCATTTCACCGTAAAGATTTAATTCTTTAGCTGTTTCTTTTCTAAAAACCTTTAACGCACAACCTTGATCTTGAATATTTAGTTTGGTTGTTTTTCGAATGATAAAATTTGCAATTTTTGAAGGTATTGTTTTAAAGAAAGAATCTTTTCTTTTAGCTCTAATCCCGGTTATAAGATCAACATCGTCTTCAATAAGCAACGCAAGCATACTAGGAATGTCCTTAGGATCATTTTGCATATCTCCGTCAAGGGTTATAATAAAATCGCCAGAGGCGTTGTCAATCCCTGCTGCTAAGGCTAAGCTTTGGCCATAATTTTTTTTCAACTCGATTAATTGAACGTTTGGGCTTTGTATGGACTTAATATTTTTAACCGTGTTATCCGTACTGAAGTCGTCTATATATATAATTTCAAATTTATAATTAGAAAGTGCCTCCTCAATTTGTTGGGTTAATGGTTGTACATTTTCATCTTCATTATAGACAGGGACAATGATTGATAAAAAGGAGGAAGAAGGAGTCATAAGCAAAAAATATTATAGACTAGTTATTATTTTCTTTTTCTATTGTTATGGTTTTCTATACACCCTAAAATAGTTTCTTTTTTCAATTAATTTCCAATTGTCTTTTACATAAACCGTAAGTAAAGAAGATTCTTCGTAATTATGAACGTGATTTTCAAAATTTTCAAGAAAAACGGTTACATTTTTATCTTCTAGCTTGTCAACATAAACTTGAATTTGATCGGCCAAGTGATGATTAAAAACCCAATCAACACCAATAGGGTTTTTTGTTTTGGTTAAATAGTGACCAAGCGTAACAGAAGGCAATATAATATAATTGGTGTAATCCTGTGATAAACTCTTTAATTCTGAATATTTTTCAAATGTACTTTTGTCACTTTTAACACAAGAAAGTTGTGGGTAAATAGTACCCATATTGTAGGTGAGTTCCTTTCGGTTGGAATCCATATAAACGTTTTGGTACCCTATATAAAAAACAACTACAAAAAACAGAATACTTATTGCCCCAGCTACTTTTGAAAACGAAAAGGTTTTCAAATTATAACTCATAATAAAAATAGTAAACGCAATCGGACTTGAAAAATGGATTGGCGTATTAAAGCCGTTACTAATACCGGCACACCAGCTAAGACTTAAAAGAAGGAGTAAAAACCAATATCTTTTATCGTTTCTTGAATAGTATAAAGCATATATAATTGAGATAACCAGAAGCGCTTGCATCAATGCCTTTTTCACCGTATGAAAACTATCCTCATGAAGATATAAATATAAAAATATAGCCGCAATACTACCAAAAGCGTATAGGAACGTAATATGATTAGGAAGGTATTTTTTAGCCAAGAAAAAGACCAACAGTAACCCTATTATTAATAAGTAATTAAATTTAAGTGCTAAATAATATACTTTTATGGCTGTTTCAATAAAACTAGAGGTAGGGGTAAAGCTGAAAATCTGATCGTAGAAAGCATCCCAAGCATTATTCAAAAATAAAATGATAACAAATAGTAGTGCAAAAGCCAATCCGCTTGCAACAAATACACCTGCTTTTTTATAATTCTTTAAGAGTACTAAGTAAGCTGTTAAAAATACCGGAAAGAAGAAGAAAGATTGTTTGCATAAAACACCAAGTGAGACAAATAGAGCTCCCAAAACAATACGCCAAAGGGTTTCTTTTTTAGAGAGTAAAAAGTAAGTTCCTATTACAGAAAAGAAAACGCCATCTACCGTATTCCAAGGGGTTGGGGGGTAGTTGTGGATTGATATTAATGCCCCTAAAATTGCAATTAAATAAATAGTGTTTTTAGAGTTTAGCTTGAACGTTTTGCAAAGCAAGCTCGCTGCAAGGTAAGAATACATAAAAACTTGTACGTAATAAAAACCTCTATTAATTAAGTACGCGTAATCCTCGGTTATATAGAGAAATAAAGAATGAAAATACGGTGAAAAAGGTGGTTTTATATAGGTGAAATCTGTAAAAGGAAAATACCCATTATACATACTCCAGGAGATACTAAAAATCGTTCCCATATCTCCATCTTCAAATCCGTATGGAGTGTACATTAAAATATAGAAAACAAGTAAAATCCAATACAGGTATTTAAATGAGTTTTCTTGCAAATAAATTAATGTATTTCTTTGTATATTACTCATTAAATGTTGTTTTCAACCGAAATGGACTTCATACTAAACTAAAGCTTAAATTTGATTTTGAAACGTTTATTCTTCTTACTATTTATTTGTTTAAACTGCTATTATTCTATGCTTTCGCAAGAAGAAACGTGGTTCTATATAAGGGCTAAAGATACAGTATTTAATCCGGATTTTACAAAGAGAAACGACAAGCTCATCTACTCTGGAACCGATGAAAATCTAAAAAATATTCTTGCTAATTATACCATCCGCACATTTAAAAAAACACTGAGAAACACCAATAAAAACAATCAGAATAAAACGTTTTTTGTTATTTCAGACAAAAAAACACTGCTAGACGATCTTTTATTGAATGCGGCTAATTATTTTAAAAGTGGCGAAATAATACCAGAGAAAGACAGAAAAATATTTGAACCAAACGATTACGGACTTACAAGTACGATAGGCGAAAATACTGGAGCAAAAGCTAATTTGGACTATTTAGATTTTTTAGGAGCTCCTAAAGCTTGGTATTATACAACGGGATCAAAGGATCTTTTTATTGGAATTTCGGATGGGATAGTAGATACCACAAATATTGACTTTAAAGAGAAGACTGAAATAATTAGAAAATCGTACGTGGCAAATGGACATGGATATAGTATCTCCGCAAATGCTGCTGCTCAAGGAGATAATGGATATGGTATTCCTGGTATATGCTACGATTGTAGTATCTATTCTACAACCTATGGACATTTTAAGGATTTAAGTGAAGTCATGGAGTTGTCTAATCTTGGGGCAAAAGTAGTTAACTGCAGTTGGGTAGGTTCAAAGTACTACGAATCTGCACAAAAAGCCATAAACCAAATTAAAGACAATGGAACCTTAATTGTTGCGGCTGCCGGAAATAAAAATTGGTTCGAATTGGAAAAAGGAAAAAAAGTTTATTATCCTGCTTCCTATGACAATGTGATTTCAGTTTCATCTGCCATGTACAGAAATGAAAGCCCTTTCGATGATCTCCGTCGAGAAGAAAATGGAAACTACTATGCTGAAAATGTAAGGGGATATCTAGGTAGAACAATCGGCTTTCCTGATAATGACACCTTAAGAAACCCAATAATTCATCCTGTTTCGGTAGCAGCATTAAATAAACATGTTGATATTTTGGCACCTACAGTAGGATTGTTTAGAAACTCACAATTTATTCTGAAAGATGAAATACTAACCTACTCTGAGTTTGAAACTACTTCTGGAGCAGCTCCATTGGTTTCAGGAACGATAGGGCTTATGTTGTCATTAAGTCCGTGCTTGCCTATAGACGAAGTAGAATCTATTTTGAAAATGACAGCTATGAACATTGACCATATCGAGGCCAATAAACAATTTGAGGGCAATTATGGAGCGGGAATTTTACAAATAGGGGATGCCGTAGAAATGGTCTATAAAATGTTTACAGAAAATGAAACGGTAACAATCGATAATCAAAATTTCTCTCGATGGGATTTTAAGTTGACTACCTATTCTGAAAAGACCATTCTGAAAAACCAAAAATTTACAGATGCTGCAACACTGGATTTAACTACAAAAAACAAAATTGTTCTTTCTGAAAATACAGTTCTCAAACCTAATACGGAAGGAAGTATTCATCTAAAAGTAGATCCCACACTAGAAAAAGAGTGTGAGTTGCAATTGCGCGATCCCAGTATTCTGAAAAAATAAAAGATTAATTTTATCTAGCATCTAGTTATACCGTCTTTTGCACTACCTCAAAAATCTGATTTTCATCACATTTCAAGGTTTTGGAAGGGTATTTTAACAACAAGGCATAATCGTGTGTCGCCATTAAAATGGTGTTTCCATTCTTATTGATTTCTTGCAACACTTCCATAACCTCCACACTCGTTTGTGGGTCTAAGTTCCCGGTAGGCTCATCGGCCAAGATTAATTCTGGGTCATTTAATAAAGCTCTGGCAATTGCCACACGCTGTTGTTCCCCTCCAGAAAGTTGATAGGGATATTTAAACGCTTTGGTTTTCATATCCACCTTTCCTAACACTTGGTCAATTTTAGCGTCCATTTCTTTTTTGTCTTTCCAACCAGTTGCAGTTAGTACAAAAAGGAGGTTATCTTTTACGGTACGGTCATTCAATAATTTAAAATCTTGAAAAACAACCCCTAATTTTCTTCGTAAAAACGGAATGTCTTTTTCTTTTAAGGTAGGCAAATCGTAGCCTACAATTTCGCCTTTTCCTTCTTGTAGTGGTAGGTCGCCGTACAAGGTTTTCATAAAACTACTCTTCCCAGTTCCAGTTTTTCCAATTAAATAAACAAATTCCCCTTTTTCAACCCGTACGGAAACATCAGATAAGATTAGGTTTTCCCGTTGGTAGATAGCGGCGTCTTTTAATTCTAAAACTGGTTGCGACATAATTGTGTGTGGTGTTTATTTATGTTAAGACTTCAAATGTAATTTGAAATATAACGAACTGCAATAGCTGATATTTTTTTTTCTTATTGATTTTTATTTTTGGAAATATATCCACCAAAGGACAGTAGCCAACTTAATTTAAAAATTTGACTATTCATCAAATATAGCAAAAACGCACGGTTTAGTATTAAACTGCTCTATTTTTAGAAGTGCTAATCTAATTTTTTTGGTATGGCTTTATTAGATTGTATTTTCCATTCATCGCCATAAATGTTTTCATATACTATTTCTATGACAGCTTTGTTTAAACCTATATTTTGAGCGCCATCTATAGTATAGGGAAACCTAAAAAGGTTATTTAAAATAAGTTTAGATGTAGAGTCAGTTCTTTTTTCAAATATTTTAGTTCGGTGGTTGGCAGAAATGATCGTTCCTTTATAAATCCTATTGTAAAAGGTAGTTTCTTTTTTATCGTATATATCTAATTGATTTAAGTAACTGTAAGGATCAAGATTATAGGTTGTGTCTTTTTCAATGATGCTAACTTTTTGAATAAACGCTGGGCCTAACCCTTGATTGATTAAGTTAATTCGTTCAACAGTGCCATTTACACTATACCCAATTTGCAAACTAGGCATAACGGAAGCTTTTTGCTCTTTTCTAACCAAGTTGGTTTGATAAAAAATCATAAATAAAGTTCCTAAACTGACTAGTATCGCTGAAATACTGACAACCCTATCAGTATTTAGTGTACCGATTTTGCTTAATCTACTTTTCTTTTCAGAGTTCAAATTGTTGCTTTTACAGATAAAAAATTAACCTGAATATAGTGATATCTTTTCAATTATGTCAAGATTCACCCAAGTCTTCTGTTTCAAGAATTGTTTTAAAACGTAAGATTATTGCTTCGTATTTACTTTTTCTTTCAATTCCTCAATCTCTTTTTGTTGCTGAAGCGTATAAATGGTAAGCTCTTCCACCTTTTTCAGTAATAATAAGTTCATTTCTTTTAACGACATGCCTTCGTTTTCCATGGTTTCAGCAGAAGGAATTTCGGGTAAATGCTTGTGTTTTTTCAAATAAGCTTCCAGCTCAGGTAACGAAATAAGTGTATAGTTGGGCATTACTTCCGAAGCGCCTTCAAAATAGTGTTCAAATACATAGTCGGGTGCCACGGCGCCTTGTAAATCGACCAATACTTCTTGGGTGTGTATTTTGCCTTTAACAGTTAATAGTTCGTCTGGCTGTTCGGTACCAATGCCAATTTTTCCGTTTTTTTCGTTCAAATTTTTAAACGGATTGCGTTGCGCGGTCACGGTGAGGCTTGTAAGTAGTATGAGAAATGCAAAAATTATATTTTTCATCAGTGTATGAATTCTAAAATGAAACATAAATGTACTTGATTTTTTTGAGAGGTTGCTAAAGGTTTCTTAAAAACATAATTATCGCAAGCAACTTTCGTTACAGGTTAAGACAATAATGTAATTTTGTTATCAAAAACCTCAAGCCCATGCGCAAAACCTTGTTTGCATTTACTGTTTTTCTATTTATTTCCACGATCATGTTTTCACAGCAAACCGCTGCATTAACAAACGACTTAGTGGATTACAACAAAGCGATTGAATTGTATAATAACAATCAGTTTTTAGCAGCTCAAACCCTTTTTTCCAAAGTAAAATCTGCTACCGACGAAGAAACCATTAAAGGCGATTGCGCGTATTATATTGCTAATTGTGCCGTCCGGCTAAATCAGCAGGATGCTGACCAGTTAATGGAAGCGTTTGTAGAAGACTACCCAACAAGTATTAAGCGCAACGATGCCTATATTAATGTAGCCAACTACTATTTTGAAAACGGAAAATACTCGTATGCTCGCAAATGGTACGATAAAGTAGATGAAAGCAGCTTAAGCCGTAACGAAATGGAAACCTACAATTTTAATAATGGGTATGCGTATTTTAAAAATAAACGGTACAGCGAAGCTAAAAAATACTTCAATCGGGTTTCTGCCTCTCAAAAATATGGTTCGCAGGCCAAATATTATTTAGGATATATCGCGTATGAAGGCGATGATTACGAACAGGCAAATCAAAAATTTGAAGAAATTAAGGGCGATGAACGCTACGCCGAAGATTTGTCCTACTATCAAGCCGATATGAATTTTAAATTGGGGGATTTTCAAAAAGCAATTGATTTAGGGAAGGAGCAGTACGATTCCTCAAGTCCGCAGGAACGCAGCGAACTTTCTAAAATCATTGGGGAAAGCTATTTCAATTTGGGTCAGTATGCCGAAGCCATCCCATATTTAAAAGAATACAAAGGAAAACGCGGCAAGTGGAACAATACCGATTACTACCAGTTGGGTTACGCATATTATAAGCAAGGCGAGTATCAAAGCGCGATTAACGAATTCAACAAAATTATCGACGGAAATAATTCCGTAGCACAAAATGCATATTACCATTTAGCCGAAAGTTATTTAAAACTAGACCAAAAACAACAAGCACTAAATGCTTTTAAAAATGCTTCGGAAATGAATTTTTCCGCAGAAATAAAAGAAGATGCTTTCCTGAACTATGCAAAATTGAGTTACGAAATAGGGAACAGCTACCAGAGCGCACCCGAAGTGTTGTTGTCATTTATTGAAACCTATCCAAATAACAAGAACAACGAAGCGTTGCAAAATTTGTTGATCGACTCGTACATCACTTCAAAAAACTACAAGGCAGCGATGGAGCTGTTGGAAAATAATAAGGCATTTGAAAATAAGTTAGCGTACCAAAAAGTGGCTTTTTTTCGTGGCCTGGAATTGTACAATGCAGGAAATTATACCGAAGCGAAAACATTATTCAATAAATCCTTACAAGAACCTCGCGACGCAAAATATACAGCTAGAGCGACTTATTGGAAAGCCGAAAGCGATTACCAATTGTCTGATTTTGATGAAGCATCAATAGGTTACAAACAGTATTTACAATTACCAGAAGCAGCTTCCACACCGGAATATGATAATGCTCAGTACAACTTGGCATACAATCAATTTAAATTGAAAAATTATTCCGAAGCCATTACTAATTTTAAAGGGTATTTGGAAAGTTCATCGGCAAACGGCGCTCGAAAGCAAGATGCGTATTTACGATTGGGGGATAGTTATTTTGTGACGAGCGAATACTGGCCGGCGATGGAAAATTATAACAAAGCCATAGAAGTTGGTGCAACAGACGAAGATTATGCCGCGTTTCAAAAAGCAATTAGTTACGGGTTTGTCGATAGAACTGAAGATAAAATTGAAGGGTTACAAAATTTCTTACGAACGTATGTGAAATCTGTGTACCGCGACGATGCGTTGTATGAATTGGGAAACACTTATGTTTCGCAAAACAAAAATAACGAAGCGTTAAGAACCTACGATAACTTGGTTCAAAATATTCCGAAAAGTATTTATAAACCAAGAGCATTAATGAAGAAAGCGTTGATTTTAGACAATACCGGAAAAAGTAATGAAGCATTGGCTATTTTTAAGCAGGTAGCCAGTGAATATCCTTCCACGCCAGAAGCTGTGCAAGCAGTTTCTTCAGCAAAAATTATTTATATCGATCAAGGGCAAGTAGATCAATATGCCAATTGGGTAAATACGTTAGATTATGTTTCGGTAGAAGATAGTGAACTTGATGATGCTACATATCAAGCTGCTGAAAAACCGTATTTAGAGAATAAAATCAGTCAAGCGATTACTCGTTTTGAAGCGTATTTAAAAGAATTTCCAAATGGGAAAAATGCCTTGGACGCGCACTTTTATTTAGGTCAGTTGTTTTTTGCTGAAATGGAAAAAGAGAAAGCCATTCCGCATTATGAATATGTGGTTTCCCGCGAACAAAGCGAATTTACAGAGCCAGCTTTGGCGCGAATTTCAGAATTATATTTAGGGAAGAACAATTACGAAAAAGCACTTAGTTATTTAAAGCGCTTGGAAACAAGTGCCGATTCGCAGCAGAACATCATCTTTGCACAGACCAACAGTATGAAAGCCAGCTATGAGCTAAAACAATATGCAGAAGCGGTTAATTATGCTGAAAGAGTACTTCAGAATTCAAAAATTGATAACAGCATTCAAAGTGATGCGCAGGTAATTATTGCACGTTCCGCTATGAAAACCAATGACGAAGCAAAAGCCAAAAAAGCATATGCGGAAGTTGGTAAAATAGCAACAGGCGAATTGGCTGCTGAAGCCTTGTACTATGACGCGTATTTTAAAAGAAAAGAAGGAAGTTTAAAAGCGTCGAACGAGTTGGTACAACGATTGGCCAAAGATTATCCTGGGTATAAACTATACGGAGCAAAAGGATTGTTACTAATGGCGAAGAATTTTTATGATTTAAAAGATGCCTATCAAGCCACTTATATTTTAGATAGTTTGATCAAGAACTTCAGTGATTACACAGAAATAGTAAACGAAGCTAAAGCAGAGCTGGCTAAAATTAAAGCTGCTGAAGCGAAAACAAATGCTTCGGTAGAAACTGAAGAAAACTAAACATTTAGCTACAAAAAAATTAAAGAACCAAACCTCTCAACATAACTTATGACTTTATTGAAAAATTATAAGAGTCCGTTTTCAGAAACACAAAGAAACCTACTTTTTTTAGCCGCACTAATGTGTTCTTCACTGTCTGCTGTTGCTCAGGATAAAGACGGGGAAGAGCAAGAAGACGATTTAGACACCGAAGTGGTCAACATTGTAAAACCATACACACCCACCATTTCTGATGCGTTTAAAGTAAAAGAAACACCGGTGCTGAACGATTCGGTCACTACACAGAAAAAGGAAGTGAAATACGAAATTTTCTCAGTTCCCGTAGCATCCACTTTTACCCCTGCGAAGGGGAAAGCCGAAACGGTTGAAAAAGCAAAACCGATTAAGTTGTACGATAATTATGCAACATTAGGCTTTGGTAATTACACGTCTATTTTAGGGGAATTGTACAGCAACTTTCAAATAAGCCGGACCGATAATGCAGGTTTTTATTTTCGGCATAATTCCTCACAAGGCGATATAGACGGTGTGTTATTGGAAAACAAATACTACGACACAAAATTGGATGCTAATTACAGCAGTCGGCAACGGTATACAAGCTATAAGTTGGATGCAGGTGTGGAGCATCAGCTCTTTAATTGGTATGGATTAAACGACTTTTATACTCAGAATTTTGAAACAATTGGCACGGAAATCGATCCGCAACAACAATATTATAGTGGATATGTAGGCGGAAGTATTTCAGTAGATGACTCGTTTTTTGAAAAAGCCAAAGCCAACGTTCGCTATACAGGCGATGCGTTTTCTTCTTCTGAAATCAATGTAAATGCACAACCAGAATTTTCATTTCCATTAGTAGATCTTACTTTAAAAGTAGATGGTGATGTAGATTACCTAAGTGGAAGCTTTGATAAAGGATACCTTTCTTCCGAAGGGATTGATTATAGCTATCTAAACGCAGGTGTGATACCTTCGTTAGTATATGTAAACGAAGACCTATCAGTTTCCTTAGGGGCAGCCGCTTATGTGAGTTTGGATACCGAGAACAGTGAAACCGATTTCTTTATTTATCCGCGTATTAATGCTTCCTATCGTTTAGTAGACGAACTGTTGATTGTGTACGGGGGAGCAGAAGGTGATTTAAAACAAAATACCTATTACGATTTCAAAGAAGTTAATCCGTATGTGTCCCCAACCTTATTTGTAGCACCAACCAATCAGTTGTACGAAGGATTCGCCGGATTAAAAGGAAAATTAAGTAATTCAGTTGGTTATAATGTGCGCGCTTCTTACGGAAAAGATGAAAATAAAGCTTTATTTAAAGCCAACCAGTTTTCAACTGGATCAACCACTGGAGAAGGATATGAATACGGGAACTCATTTAATGTGGTGTATGATGATGTAAACACACTATCTTTTTTCGGAGAGTTAAAAGTAGATGTTAGCAATACATTTACATTAGGCGTGACAGGGGAATATTTTAGCTACGATACCACCAACGAAGCCCAACCTTGGAATCTTCCAGAGCTGAAAGCTTCCTTGTTTTCAAATTTCAATATTACCGATCAATTGTACGGAGGTGCTTCGCTATTTTACGTAGGGGAACGAACAGATTTATATATGAATACACAACTCCCTTTTGAGCCAATTATTAATGAAGAACGAACTTTAGATGGCTATCTAGATGCTAATATACATTTAGGATATAACATCACCGAGCGCTTATCGGTTTTTGCTAAGGGGAGTAATTTATTGAGCGACAATTACGAAAAATGGCTCAATTATCCCGTACAAGGTATTCAAGGATTATTGGGTGCCACGTATAAATTTGATTGGTAATACGCAAATCAAATGGAAAAACCTGAAAGCTTACAAGAAGTACAACAGATTATTCAATCTGGAAAACCTGTACTGTTGTATTTTTCAGGAGAACGATGTAGTGTTTGTAAGCTGTCTCTTATACACATCTGACGCTGCCGACGACTCCTTACGTGTAGAT